>JAMORM010000188.1 GCA_027063585.1 Sulfurimonas sp.
TCACTCCACTGTGTTAGCAGGACGCGATCAGGATAAAAATTCACGCATGATAAAGCGTGCTTTTTTAGGAGGTTTGGTCTCTTCTGGTATAAATATACTCGATTTAAAAGAGACACCGCCATCTGTGCTGAGATTTACGCTTGCACACGACAGTAAACTTGTTGCAGGCGTACATTTTAAAAGATGTTTAAATGACAGTGCAAGTTCTGAGATAACATTTTTTAATGATGAAGCGATGAGAATACATTCTGAATCTGCAAAAACAATCGAAAAAACTTTTTTTACAGAAAAATTTCGCCGTGTTAATTTTGATCAAATAGGGAGAATTCGAGAGACGGAGCATAACCTGGAGTCTATTAGTTATCAGCGGGCTATTATGAACAAGATAGACCATAAAATAGTAAAACATGAAAAATTTCAAGTTGTTATAGATCTGATGCATGGTACAACTATAGATATTTTTCCTAAACTTATCAATGAAATGGGTGTTGAACATGTAACGCTTAATGCTTATTATGATGAGAAAAAATTAGCTAATATTTCGATGCTAGAGAAAAAATCACAATTAGATGTATCAAAAATAGCAAGATGTTTAAATTACAATATGGGGCTTTTAATATACCCAAATGCGCAGCAATTAACGTTAGTAGCTGAAAACGGCGTTGTACTAAACAAAGTAAAGATTTTGTATGCCGTTTTAGAATTGTTAAATCTTGATGCAATGAATGAAAAGAAAAAAGTATTTTTACCTCCTTGGGCCCCTGATATCAGAGAGTTTAAAAACCTTATCATACGGAGAGGAAAATATATTGACCTGAGCGTTGAAAAATTAAAAGAGTATGATTTGATTGCAACAGTGGATGGAAATTTTGCTTTTACGGAGTTTAGTTATACGCGTGATGCTATCTATGCGAGTTTGAAAATTATGGAGCTATTAAGTACCTATAAAATTGATTTGTCGATTCTTTTAACGAGCCTGAATGATTTTTACTATAAACAATTTGAAATAGCCTGTCCTCAAAAGCTAAAAGGTACAATGATGCGAAAATTTCTTCAATATGCAAAAAAGAAAAAGTCATCATCAGAGGTGGGTGTGAAAATTTGGGAAGATAAAAATGATTGGGTTTTAATGATACCGAATCAGTATGATGAATATCTTGATCTCTATATACAGGCGGTTGATGATGAGCGCGGAGAAGCTTTATATAAAAAATATCTTAAAAAAATAGAGCAGTTTTTACAAGAATAAGGAAGCAGTTTTGAATCTTAGCTTTATATGGCATATGCACCAACCTGATTATCGTAACCAAGAGGGAATTATGCAAATGCCTTGGGTATTTATGCATGCGTTAAAAGACTATTATGATATGCCTTGGATACTCAGCCAGTATAAAATAAATGCAACATTTAATATTACCGCACCTTTAATAGAACAGTTAGAACTTTATAGTCAAAATCCAGAGCAAAATGACAAATTTTTTGCATTATGGTTGCGTGAGCCAAAAAATTTGCACGAGAGTGAAAGAAAATGGATCATCAAAATTGCAAAAAGTTCGTATTATGAGACAATGGTAGAACCTTTAACATCTTATGCACAGCTTTATAAACAAGAACATTACAATGATGCCGAACTTCTTGATTTAGAGGTACTTTTTATTCTTGCCTGGTGTGGTAATTATCTTAAACGCAATAATACTGTTGTCCAAAAGCTTTTGCAAAAAGAAACAAATTATACATCAAACGATAAAAAAGCACTCCTTACAAGCTTGCAGGAGTTTGTCAGTGGCATATGGGATTTTTATAAAATACTTTTACAAACGCAGCAGATAAGCATCACTACAACGCCTTTTTATCACCCGATACTGCCTCTTTTACTTGATATGCAAAATGCTAAAAAAGCTAATGGTAATGCAAATATACCGCCAAATGCATTTCCCTTAAAAGCAGATGCAAAAACACATATTCAAAAAGCAAAACAACTCTATAAAAAAACTTTTGCAGAGGATGTATGTGGATTTTGGCCGGCAGAGGGAGCGGTCGATGAAAAAAGTGTTGCGCTTCTCTCCTCCTTTGGCATAGAGTGGATAGCAACAGATGAAACGATTCTTTACAAATCGCTTGGCAATACAGACAAAAAAAATATCTATGCACCTTACAGGTTTAAGGATATGATTATAGGTTTCCGGGACCATAGACTCAGTGACCTAATAGGTTTTGAATACAGATACAAAGAGCAAAACGCAGCGGCAGACTCTTTTTTAAATGAGTTAAAAAATATAGATGAAAACAATGCAGATGCAACGCTTTTTGTGATACTTGACGGTGAAAATGCGTGGGAGTACTATGTAAATAACGGTTTTGACTTTTTAAATGCTCTTTACAGTAAAATAGAAAAAGCTTCATGGTGTCAAAGTGTTACGATGAATATGCTCAAAACTGTACCGGCAAAAGAGCTAACACACTTGGCAGCAGGGAGTTGGATAAACGGTACTTTTGATACTTGGGTAGGTGACACGGAAAAGACGAGAGCATGGGAGCTGCTCTACATGAGCAAACGGGACTATGAACGTCATGCTTCATCTTTGCAGGAGCGTATCAAAGAGAAGATTGATATAATCTTTTTAAGAGCAGAGTCTTCTGACTGGTTTTGGTGGTATGGAAATGATCATCACAGTAGTTTTGACAATGAATTTGATCTACTTTTTAGAAATAATCTTATAGAGATTTATAAATTGATGGAACTGAGACCTCCACATGATCTTTTTATACCACTTGTAAAAAATAGAAGTACACATGATTTTTTAACACAGCCCCAGGCAGATATTACGCCTACGATTGATGGTAAAAAAGACTCGTTCTTTGAGTGGATGGGTTGTGGTGTTATTGATGAATCACAACTTTTTTCTACGATGGACAGAACACAAGGGCTTGTAAAAAAGATATATTATGGACAAGACAGCCAAAAAATTTATTTTGCTTTTGAGGGAATAACCCGAGAATTATGTAAAAACGGTATGATACATATTATGATTGATCCCTTGAAAATTGAAGCAGACGTTGCCTTTAACGGTGGGCAAAAAGTTTTTGATTCATTAGAAATTGAGAGTGCCTGCAATGAGTGGCTCGAACTTAGTATTGACAAAAGCAGTATGGCTGTAAAAAAAATTAGTCTGCGTTTTGAGATACATACAAAAGAAAGTGCTTTACAAACACTGCCGAGTTTTGGTGATCTTGTTATAAATTTGGATGATGATTACAGCCAAAACTGGTTTGTATAAAGGAAAGAATGAGATGAAAAAAGTGTCGTTACTGTTTGGTATTCATATGCATCAGCCTGTAGATAATTTTGATAGTGCTGTAGAGAAGGCCGTAACAGATGCTTATCTGCCCTTTTTTCAAACAATGGCTCGCTATAGTGCGTTTAAATTCTCTCTGCATTGCAGCGGTTGGCTACTTGAAAAGATACGCGTAGAGTACACAGAACTTTTTACTTTGATGCAAGAGCTTACACAAAAAGGAAGTATTGAGTGGTTGAGCGGTGGTTATTATGAACCGGTTTTAAGC
>JAMORM010000189.1 GCA_027063585.1 Sulfurimonas sp.
CATCATATCTGCAGGAATTACTTTTCGTATTACCTCTTCTATTACATCTTTATGAATCTGCTCTTGAGAAACCTCAGGAGCATGCTGTGTAGAAATAACGACAGTTTCTACCGAAACTGGTTTATCATCTACATATTTCACACTGATTTGTGCTTTTCCATCAGGACGCAAGTAGGGAATAATCCCCTCTTTTCTAACTGCTGCCAATCGTTCTGTAAGACGGTGCGATAAGTGAATTGGTAAAGGCATTAGAACATCTGTCTCTTGACAAGCATATCCAAACATTAAACCTTGATCACCGGCTCCAATTTCTCCACCGGCTTGATCAACTCCCTGATTAATATCTGGTGATTGTTCACCTATTCCATTTAAAACCGCAGCTGACCTATAATCAAAGCCATATGTTGCATCTGTATATCCGATATCTCGAATTACTTGTCTTGCAATCTCTTGCATTGGGGCATAAGCCGTCGTTTTCAGTTCGCCTGCAATTACACAAAAACCATTTGATACCATTGTTTCACACGCTACGCGTGCATTGGTATCATGCTCAATAATATAATCCAAAATTGCATCACTGATTTGATCTGCCATCTTATCAGGGTGCCCTTCTGTTACAGACTCTGAAGTAAATATATACTCTTTCGTCATCGATTTTCCTTATTGAAGTACAGAGTCCAGCTCCGTAAATCGAGCGAATTATATCACACTATTAGACTTTTATTATCATCTGTATTATATTCACACTGAAAAGTTGTATGTTCTATACCAAAAGTATCATGCAGAGTTTTTTCCAATACACCAATAACTTTATTTGAGTCCGAGAGTTTTATATCTTCACTAAAATCCAAGTGTGCCTCCAAATGTATACGGTGATCATCAAGTTTCCATACATGTAAATGGTGTACATTTGCAATCTTTTTTTCTTGTGTTATAAATTTTACAAGTTCATCAACATCAATACTTTTGGGTGTAAACTGCATCAAAATGGCACTTGATTCCATTACAAGTCCAAACGATGCCCAAATAAGGTACAGCGCTATTAAAAATGATATAAGCGGGTCAATCCAAAATATTTGATAATAATACATCAACACACCACCAAGCACAACCGCCACACTTGTCATCACATCAGTTAAAAGATGCAGATAGGCTGCTTTTATATTCATGTTGCTATGAGCATCCTCTTTTACAAGCAATACACTTGCAGCATTCAATACAATACTCAGCAATCCAAGACCAATAACCCAAACAGAGTTAATCACCTCAGGATGATAAAACTTATGAAAAGCTTCTATGATTAAAAATATTGCTATTCCTATGAGTACTGATGCATTAAATAAAGCAGCAATAATTTCAGCTCTTTTATAGCCGAATGTTTTGGCTTTTGTATTTTCTTTGGCTGCCAATCTATTAGCAACATAAGCAATAAGCAATGCTAAAACATCACTGAAATTATGCATTGCATCACTTAAAAGTGCTAATGAGCCAGAGAAAATTCCTCCCACAATTTGAGAGAGTGTAATGATGATGTTTAATACTATGGTAATAAAGAGATTTTTTCCACTTACATCATGATGATGATGTTCTGACATTTTTTTCCTTTTTCTTCTTTACATGTAAACTTGATAGAAACTGTTGAGTTCTTTAAACAGCTGGGGAAAGTGTTTTTTTAAAGACTCGGGTTTTTCAAAATAACGCTCCGTTACAACGGCAAAAAACTCTGCTTCATTTGTTGCGGCATAAGATCCGATAAGTTTGTATTTTCCCCAGTCACGATTTTTGAGTGCCACTTCTGAGAGTTTGTTAAATTCATGAGTAAGTACCTTCGCCCACTCATGATATTTTGAAGAGGGCAAAGGGGGTGTTCCGTCTGCACTGCCGTCAAGAAAATCTATTTCATGGGCAAATTCATGCAGTATTACATTGTTTTCATTCATATGATAAGCATCTTTTTTGGCATCATGCCAAGAGATGACGACGGTATCACTCGCTGATTGCCCTTCAAGCAAAAATTCGCCTTTGGTATATATACCACCGTTGGCACTCACCTGTTTTGCAACCATAGTATGCGGATATATCAGCACTGTTGAAAGGTTTTCATAACAGTTTGAGAGTTCTACATGTAAGAGCAGTAAACAGGCATGAAAAGCAATGACTACTTTCATTTCATCTGTGACTTCAATTTTTACACCGACAAATTCTTTTGTATTTATAAAAATGAGAACAGATTTATATATATTTTGTTTCTCTTCTTCATTGAGTCTATTATATAGCACAATACTTTCAAGTAGAGTGATATACTCTTTTTTTACTGGTTGAGCTAAAATTTTTTGCAATTTTTTTTGTTTGTAAAATGTATAGACAAAATAGGTGCCAAATACCACCAAACCGAAACCAAGCATTACTGTCAACAGTGCATAATAATAATTCATGCAAGCTCCTTTGAAATTTTATATAAATAATCATGCATATCAAAATAACCTATCATTGCCTCAAAAATCATACGCCAACAAAGTTCCATACACAAAAACATAAAAATAAAACTCAAAATTGTCACTGTTTTTTGTGTTGCATTTAAAGAAGAAAAAAAATCTTTTAATTTCCTGTTTATCTTATTAATCAAGGGAACATTCTGTACTAGATAGCTACGAAAAAACAGTAATCCCAGAGGAATAATGATAGCACCGATATAATAAAAAAATATCAATACATCTTGCGTAACAAAATGGTTAAAACTCAAAACATCCCACATTTTATTCCTTCTCTTCATTTTTAAAGATTAAAACTAAAAACCCCTGCAATAATACATCAACAAAAACATATAATCATAATCGGTTTGTATCTACTTCTTTTGTACCTGTTTTCTCATCATAAACTCGTATTTTCGTTAAATCCAGACCAAACTGTTTAAAATTATCTTCAACACTATAACCATGATAATTCGCTCTCTCTTGTGCATTGATATATAAAGCAACATCTGCTGCATCTTGGTCACTCAGTGTATTTGCTTCTCCAAGTGGCATATTTGCCTGTATCCAGGTTGCACTGTTATGGAGTTTTGCCATACTTCCGTCTGCACTGAATGCAAGCCATTTTCCTGATGCATCTTTGCCCCAAAGTGGAGGAAAATCACCTTTACCTTTTCCATTTTTTCCATGACAGAGAGCACATTTTTTTACATATAACACTTTGCCATGCACATAGTTTTTATGGGTGGCTTTTCTTTGGAGCTTTGCAAATTTTTTGGTATTTTTTTCCCAAAGTTTCGTAATCTTTGGACTTCTTGGTCCTTTTGTGTTCATATGCATTGGCAGTCCGTCTGAAAGCCATGTGATATATGCTGCCATAGCTAATCCAGCTTTAGTATTGACAATAGATTGTTGTCCATTCATACAGCGTAAAAAACAACCATCTATTCTATCTTGAAGTGTAATGATTGCATTATGTCTTTTTGAGTACGAAGGAAATGCCGTTGCTGTACCTATGAAAGTCCCTATGTTTTGTGTTGTTCCTGTTCTACCATCTTTTCCAGCT
>JAMORM010000190.1 GCA_027063585.1 Sulfurimonas sp.
GAAGTGGAAGCTATGACCGCTTTTGTCTCCGACCAGCCTTATAAACTTGACAAACTCGGTGTAAAATACAATATTTTAAACCCGTCGGATGATAATTTATTTGTTTTACAAGAAGAATTATTTACTTCTGCAGATGAAATGAGAAAACATCCTCAGCGTGTCTGTGCCTTTAAAGAAGCCTCTATAAAAGGCTGGGAATATGCACTTTCACATAAAAAAGAGATTGTTCAAATTATTCATAAAAAATATGCACCGCAATTTGATATAGATACACTGGAGTATGAAGCGCAAGCTATAAATAAGTTGATACTGCCTTTTATATACGATATAGGTTCGATAGACAGAAATTTTTTAAATAAACAGATGCACCTTTTTAAAAAAAACTTCCATACGGGAAAAGGAAAAACTTTAGATGATTTTATAATAAAACCTAAAATCAACAGACTTGATTTAACACAAGAAGAGCAGAAGTATATAGAAATAAATAAGCAAATACCTTTGTGTATAAATTATGATTTTTTTCCGATTGATAGTTTTCATGATGGAAAACATGTAGGTATTATGGCAAATATATTTCACTTGATTTCTAATGAAACAGGTTTGGAATTTATTCCTATTGCATCAAAATCTGAAAAAGATTTGTATGAACATTTGAAAGAAAAAAAATGTAAACTTCTCTCTGTGGTAGCAACGAACAATGTACATTTTAATACCATAAAACCGACAAACCCTTTTAGTGCAACTAATTTTACGCTATTGAGCAGACTTGACCGATCTTTTATTGACAATCCTATATTGTTAAAAGGAAAGTTGTTATTGGTACAAAAAGAATCATTTAAAAATTATTTGAACTATTTGTATCCATATTTAAATATTGAAGTAGAAGATAACAAAAATATCATGGTGCAAAAAGTTCTTGATGGCAGGGCATATGCTATTGCATCTATAGATGAACAGGCCGATTATTTTATAGATAAATATGGCTATGGAAAGTTAAAAATTAACGGTTTTTTGGCAAAAAACAAATTGTTAAAAGGGAGTATCGGTGTACAAAAAGATGAACTTGTTTTGTACTCCATTATTCAAAAAGCTCTCAACAATATACCAAGACAAAAAATAGAATCAATTCAAAACAGTTGGAGACTGACACGGTATCATGAACGAGTGGATTACTCTCTTTTATGGATCGTTTTAGGTGTTGTGGGTGTTATTTTTCTTCTAATGATGTATTATCAAAGAAAATTAAAGTATTTTAACAAAGCACTGGAGAAAAGAGTCGCAAAAAAAACAAAGGAATTACAAAAAGCAAACGAACTTTTAGAATATAAGGTCCAAAAAAAAGCGAAAGAACTCATAAAAAAAGATGAAATTTTAACGTCTCAGTCCAAGCAAGCCGTTATGGGTGAAATGATAAGTATGATTGCCCATCAGTGGAGACAACCATTAAATACAATTACTCTTCAGGTATCAAATTTGCAGTTAAAATATATGATGGGAGAAGAGATTCCAAAAGAAGCGGTAATACAGACATTAGAAGAAATCAGCAATACTATTGTGTATCTTTCAGAAACAATCGATGATTTTAAAACTTATTTTCATCCTGATAAAAATTCTGAAAACATAGCACTTGAATCATTGCTTAATAAAACTGTAAAATTTATTTTACCAAGACTTAAGTCAAATAAAATAGAACTCAAAACAGAATGTGGTTCATCTATACATGTACATGTTTATATAAATGAACTTATACAGGTTTTACTTAATATTTTAAATAATGCCATTGATGCATATGAAGGCAAAAAAAATGTGAATGATAGGATTATAAAGGTTACATGTAAGCTAGATGATACTACCGTGCAAATAAGCATAACAGATAAAGCCGGAGGAATTAAGGATGAGTATTTGGCTAAGTTATTTGAACCATATTTTTCTACAAAAGGAAAAAACGGAACAGGTTTGGGGCTGTATATGTCAAAGATGATTATAGAAAAACAGTTTGGAGGTACTATCAGTGTGGAGACTACAAAGTTAAGTACAACTTTTACGGTAATTATACCAAAAGACATACAAAAAAAATAATTTATATTTGTTTTCCTTTTCATATAAGTATAATATATTTTAATTAATATAAATTTTACATTTATGAGATACAATTACGCAAAGAACATGAGGATAAATATATGAAGTTATTGATGAAAATATGTTTTACTTTGGCATTGGGTTTGGGTCTTTTAGGCGCAGCTGATTTTTTAATGCCTGATCAGGCTTTTAAGCCTTATGCTAAAGTAAATGATAAAATGCAGATAGAAACAGGTGTAAAAATAGCCGAACATATATATTTGTATGCTGATAAACTCAAACTTGAGTTAGTTGATGACAAAGGGTTGTCAATACAAAATATTCAAAAACCTGCAACAACAAAACATAGTGGAGATAATGTTTATCTGAAATCACCGAATTTTATTGTTACTCTTAAAAAAGATGATTCAGTGAACGGTGTGCAAGATGTAAAATTGAAAATTTCTTATCAAGGCTGTTCTGAACAGGGGCTATGCTATGAGCCGAGCAGTAAAATTTTTAATTTAAAAATTGACACTTCCAAATTATCTGCAAATACTGTGAAAAGCGTAGAAAAAACTGCAGAAAAAAATGTAAAATCAGAAACAGATTCTATTGCAGACACGATAAAATCAAGCAGCTTTTTAGTTGTTTTAGCAACTTTTTTTGGATTTGGGGTTTTGCTCTCTTTGACACCATGTGTTTTTCCTATGATTCCTATAATCTCCGGTGTAATTATTTCCCAAGGAGAAGGGCTTACTACGAAAAAAGCCTTTGCCTTATCTTTAATTTATGTACTTGCAATGGCTGTTGCCTATACAATTGCGGGTGTTTTAGCAGGGTTGTTTGGGTCTAATTTGCAAGCCGCATTACAAACGCCCTGGGTCGTTTATTCCTTTGCAGGTGTCTTTATCGCCCTTGCTGCTAGTATGTTTGGTTTTTATGAGTTGAAACTTCCTGATGCCCTTGTGACAAAAGTAAGCTCAAACTCAAATCGTAATGGTTTTGCGGGTGTAGCCATTATGGGATTTTTGTCAGCACTTATTGTCGGTCCATGTGTTGCAGCTCCTCTTGCAGGTGCTTTAGTATACATCGGACAAACAGGCGATGCATTGCTTGGCGGTGCGGCTTTGTTTAGTATGAGTATAGGTATGGGGATTTTACTTATTTTAGTCGGTGTGAGTGCCGGTAAATTTATGCCTAAACCTGGTCCATGGATGGTTATGGTTAATGAGATATTTGGCGTATTAATGTTGGGTGTGGCTATTTGGATGCTTGAAAAAGTACTGCCTTCATCTGTTACTATATTGATGTATGCAATCGTTGGACTTGGATTTAGTGTGCACTTTGGAGCGTTTGATAAAGAAGGGCATAGTTTTAAACGTACTGTGTCTTTAATGTTATTTATCTACTCTTTAGCACTTTTTATAAGTGTGTTAGCAGGTGCAC
>JAMORM010000191.1 GCA_027063585.1 Sulfurimonas sp.
TATTGAATCCGTATTTATCAAAAGAGATTTGGTTATATATTTTTGAAAATTTATTTTGTTTATAATTATAAAACATATTATTATAATAAGATAAAAAACTTGTTATTTTATAATCAAGCTCATTTTCCAAATCTCCATACCTCTCTTTTGTATTTTCATAAGATATATTCTGAGAAAGTCTGTGATACAAAATTTCTTGTGCAGATGTATCATAAAAATATTGTTTAAAATCTACTTGTGTATCATTTTGTATTGCAGCAATATTATAAAATTCACATCTTTGAGCATAATTTGGATCTGTTTTATTTGTAAAATCTGAACAGTACTCTAGATTATCTTCATAAAAACCGTCTTTTTTACTCCAGCCTTTTCTGTTATAGCGAACTTCTATACCCATAACATGACTAAAATTTTCATATGCTTTTGTAAGTTGTGTAGAGGCGGCAATTGTATGGTAGTTCCTTGCATAAAAACCATCATGATATTCAAAACCGGCAATCGGATTCTGCTCATGTCCGCTAAACTGAGAGTGTTGCAGGTACATATTTGCTTTGTAAGAGAGGTTTATATACTCATCAAATAATGACGTTTGCAAAGTAACCGGTAAATTTACATCTGTTTGTATCACTTTTTTGTTGATAACTCTTTGAATATCATTACTTTGCACATCAAATGAATACAAGAGATGATTTTTTAAAAATGTGTCTACATAATGATGGTATTGGATTGTTGGCAGTTTTTGCAAGGTATTGTCATTTGTTTGCAGTGTCAAATCTTCATAATATTTAAAATAGGTACCGATATAATTATCATTCGTATTATAAAAAAGATTCACTCTTGAGAGAACCTGCGTTGCAGTTGATTGATTTTCTCCATTTGTATTTGAAGCAAGATTTATATAATCTACATCATTCATGTGATTAATATCTACATATATTCCGGACTGTCCAGGCAAGTTTAAACCAAACCATTGATTCAAAGGATTTGTATTGTTATACCTAAAATTAAATCCATAATGTGATTGATTTTCTAAATTATTTTCTAAAAAATAATTTTCTTTTTCTTTAAAATAACCTGCTTTAAATTCTCCACTTGAAACAGGCGAATCAACAAATCTAAAAGTAGTATAAACACCTTCTCCTCTGTTTGTTCGTATCTGTGGATTTATTTCCAAATCCCACCAATTTTGTTCTGCAATGTAAATCGGCTGTTCATAAAAAAAGCCTTCGGTTGAAGAGACACCAAATGATGGTTTTAAAAGCCCTGTTCTTCGTGTTGTATCTAAAGAATAACCAAAATATGGTGTATAAAACAGAGGTATGTCATAGATATAAAGCCTTGTATTGTAAAGATTAAGCCATTTTGTTTCTGTATTGTATTCAGAAGAAGAAAAATCCATTGTCCATAAAGGGTTAATAGGGTCACATCCACTTACTGAGCCTGAAGTAATATCTAACATCTCAGCTTTCGCTTCACCTTCATTTGCACTTATCCAAACATCAGATTTACTGTCTAAAAGATAGAGTGGTTTAAAATATCGCTCTTTTTTTTTCAAATTTAACTTTGCATATTTTCCCAGTATTTTATACTTTTTATTATGATTGAGTCTTACATGTCCAAAAAGTTCCAAGTCTTGCGTACTTCTATCATATATTGCTCTGTCTGCAGTTAAGAAGTAGTCCTTATATACAACACTTACTCCACCGTCTGCGTTCACAATATTGTCTTTTGATTTTACAGATGAAGAGTATATTTCAATCTTATCATCTGCATTTACCATACTCATAAAAATAATAAGTAAAAGAAAAGAATATTTAAGCATCTATAACCAAAGTCTTTGCAGTTTTATCATGCCATGTCTGACGCGCTGGATCAAACATTCCCCACAAAAAGCCAAGATAAAATATCATCTCACTAATAATTCTAAAAATTGCCCGATTGAGTGAAACAGCAAAATTTGGATTATCTGATGTTCTAATATCTATCACTCTGATTTTCATAGCAATTTTCCCAAGGGTAGCACCGTATTGCATGACAAAAAAAGTTTGATACACTATTTTCATTACAATATACTGCATAACATAACTGTTTGTAAGTATTATAATATCTTCAACGGTTTGCGCCTTTGAAAATGAGTCAGACATAGCAATAATAAGTAAAAAAGAAAGTAACATTTCATCTATAAAAAATGCCACTGCTCTTTTTTTAATGGATGCAAGTTGTAAATGTTCGCGGTTAAGTAGCTTCTCTATCTCTTCATTCAAAGTTCAAATTCCTAAAGGGCTTGATACGCGATATCTGTACGAAGTTTTTTCCCTGCAAAGTGAACCTGTCCGCATCTCAAATATGCTCTGTCTCTTGCCTCTTTTATGCTATCCCCCAAACCGACACATACAAGAACACGCCCGCCTGTTGCATAAAGTTTTCCATCTTCCATATCTACACCGGCAAAAGAAATATGTGTATATTTTTGTATATCTTCATGTTTGACGTCATCTAAAATTATTTCAGCAGGAGTTGATTTGCCGTATGGATAATTTTCACTCGCCATAACTACACCCACAGCATATTGGTCTGAAAATTCTACTTTTATATCACTTAAACGATTTGTAGCCGCTTTATAAAACATGTCTGAGACGCTTGAGGTCATCAAAGGCATAAGAATTTCACACTCAGGATCTCCAAAACGGACATTAAACTCCAAAGTAATCGGTTCGCCATTCACTACCATAATCCCAATAAATAAAACACCTTCAAACGGAGCACCCTCTTTTTGCATACCCTCTAATGTAGGGCGAATAACTCGCTCTTTGACTTTTTCATATAAGACTTCATCTACAAGCGGTGTTGGCGCATAGGCACCCATGCCTCCTGTATTTGGTCCTTCATCACCGTCTAACAAACGTTTGTGATCTTGCGCAGCAGGAAGTAAAATGTAATCTTTCCCGTCACATACAGCGAACATGGAAAGTTCATAACCGTCTAAAAACTCTTCAACGATTACTTTTTTTCCAGCATCACCAAAACTCTTTCCACTAAGCATTTCGGAAATTGCTTTTTTTGCTTCATCGTGAGACTGTGCAATTATTACACCCTTTCCACCGCATAAACCATCAGCTTTTACAACAATAGGTGCTTCAAGTGTATTTGTAAATTTAAATAAATCTTCTATAGAGTCACTCTCTATATATTTTGCAGTAGGAATATTATACTTTGCTAAAAAGTTTTTCATATATACTTTAGAACCCTCAAGTTGGGCTGCTTGTTTACTCGGTCCGAAAATCGTCAGACCTTCTGCTTTGAATATATCGACAACGCCGTCAACCAAAGGTGCTTCAGGGCCTACAATCGTAAGGTCAATATTATTTTCTTTTGCAAATGCTGCCAAATCATTATAATCTTTGATAGCTAAATTGGTGCCTAAATTATTTGTTGCCCCATTTCCAGGCTGAAAAAAAAGCTCATGCGCTTCATCTTCATTTTTTATAGCA
>JAMORM010000192.1 GCA_027063585.1 Sulfurimonas sp.
CTTGTCAAGCTTGTACTTGCGTTCAAATGCCATCACTTCATCTACATCAAAAGATTCTGTCGCCCGTACAACTGCATATATTTCACCTAAAAAACCCTTGTCATCTAAAACAGCCTCTTTGACTGAGTCGGAGACATTAATTCCCTCAAGCACCTCACTCATTTTCATACTAAAAAGTGTATCCATTAACGACAAAACACCTACCATATATGCTTCACCAAGCATATTGCTTCGCACTCCAGGTTCAAGCTCTTTGAGTATCTCTTGCATTAAATAAGTTCTGTTTATTACCATGAGCATTAGCGGAGAATGTTTATCTGTTTTTGAAACAGATTTTGAATATATAAGAAGCATCAGCCATCTTCCCAATGGAATTCTTCCCAAAAGAATTAAAACATGGTGCAGTGAAGATATTCTTTTTCTAAAATGGAAGGCTGCCGAGTTCATAAACTGTAGCAACTGTACCGTAATCTCAGGATTTTTTTCAAATTCTGATGTGATTTCATCAATATTTACATCCTGCATCAAAAGATTATAAAGCTTCAGGACATTTAATTGGAATGGTTCATACTTCGCATTTTCCAAAATTATCGGTTTAGCAAAGAAATAGCCCTCAAAATAGTCACAACCTACACTTTTTGCAAGCTCGTAGGTTTTAATATTTTCTATTTTTGTTGCTATAACTTCAATCTTGTTTACATGTAGCTCCGCTATTAAATCTGCAATATCATAGGATGCAAGTACATCAAAATTTATTTTTACAAACAAGAGCTGATGAAGAATTTTTCTATATTTTTGCATAAATTCATCATTTAAATCGGTATCGTTAATGGCCAGTTCATAACCCTGTTTATGTAATTCATCAATTCTATGGACAACCTTTTCGCTTAAATCTATATCCGCAAAAAGAGAAAATATAAAAAACTCTTTTGGAATTGTAAAAACAATATCATTGAGCAAAAATTTTTCATCTACTTTTACAAATGCTTTTTTCTCGCCAAGCAAAGCTTTTGTCCCAAACTTGTTCAAAATACTTGTTATTACAGAGGCACTTGCTGCGATATTGCTATGAACATGACTTTTTTTCTCTGCATCTCTGTATAAAATTTCATAATAACATATATCTTCGTCTTTATTTAATAATGGTTGTCTTGCTAAATAAACACTGTCCATGTGATTTCCTGTATTCTTTTATTGTTCCAATTATACCACAAATTAGGTTGTAGCCATCCCTTTCTGCCCAAAAGCATACATCATAATAGAAGCTGCAACACCGACATTAAAACTCTTAATACCCTCTTGCATTTCAATACTTACAACTTCATCACAAACATCCAAAATATCTTGAGATATGCCCTTTCCCTCATGTCCCATAATAAGCACCCACTTAGAGGTTACATGTAAAGAAGATAAAGGAATAGCCTCAGGGCTAACTTCTGCTGCATAGACTCTATAGCCGGCTAATTTTAAGGCTGCTGTCGTTTCAAATATATCTTTATATACATGTATACCAAGCATATGTGCATACCCCATAGAAACACGTAAAGCACGCCTGTTAAAAGGATGCGGAGAGGATTTTGGCAAAAAATAACTACTGACGCCAAGTGCTGCAGCGCTTCTGGCAATGGAACCGACATTTTCACTTGAGGTTATATTGTCAAGCATTATAATATGCTCACCCGCATCTTCTAAAGCAACATCATCCGGTCGTATACCGTGTGCCATACAGTTATGGTGTATTTTATGCCCAACAATTTTGCCCATTTCTTCTTTAGTTGTTAGATAAATTTTAGGAATATTTTTCGCCTTTACTAGCGGCATAAATTCATCATAATACTCTTGCGTTGCAAGAATGCTTTTTATTTGTATATCACTTTGAAGTAAAAGGTTTACAACCTTTGGACTGTCAGCTATAAAACTTCTGTCACTCCGAAAAGCATTATCTCTCAACTCTTTGTACACTTGTAATTCATCCGTGTTAATATTATCAATTTTTGTAATCATTTCATAATTTTAGGATAAAATAACTTATGAACATACTTTTAATGGAAGATGACCCTGTTTTATCAGATATTTTATTAGATTTTTTACGCGAAGAATGGAATGTAGATTATGCCTATAATTCTCAAGAGGTTTATGAATGCCTTGAGAAATCCAACTATGATTTGTTCATATTTGACATCAATGTAATGGGGAAAAATGGTGTAGAACTCCTCAAAGAACTTCGCCAATTCAGCAACAACACACCGACTATCTTTATAACAGCCTACAGAGACACCCAACATCTTCAGTGTGCTTTTGATGCCGGTGCGCATGACTATATCAAAAAGCCTTTTGAGCTTGAAGAGCTCCATGCCCGAATATTAAGTATCAAAAGAGTTTTCAATATTGAAACGAATGAATATATTCCTATAGGAGATAAGATCGTCTTTTATCCTATGCAAAGAGCAGTGTATGTAAATAACAAACAAATCTCCCTCACGGCAAAAGACGCTATGCTATTGTCCTATTTTTTAAAAAACAAAACACGACTTATCAGCAGTGAAGAGCTCAATCAGAATATTTGGGATTTTGACTCGCTGCCAAGCGATGCTACTCTGCGCTCACACATTAGAACACTCAGAGAAATCATAGGCAAAGATAAAATAAAAACAATACGCGGTGAAGGTTACATCTATGAATAAAATTACAAAAAAGTCATTTTATTCTTTTTTGGCTCTTTACCTTATTAGCTCTTTTATGTTTTTATCTTTAACAGCTTACTGGTTTTACAGCTCACAGGTTGCTATGGAAAAAAATGCCAACTTTTACAAAATGAATCATATAGCCGATATTGTCAGCGCAAAAGTTATTGATGCACATATGAACCATACTAAATTTAAACTGGATGGATTTCGCCAAGAAGCCATCGCTCTTTTTGATGCAGACAAGCACCTTCTGTATGGAAGAACTGTTCAGGATGTTGATTTTTCAAAAGATTTTTATATGAAAGATGACGTCTTTACACTTGTTGCACAAAGAACAGCTGGGCATTTACATGTAAAATATATAGTCATACAAAGCAGTGAATGTATTAAGAATATTCAGGTTATCAAAAACAAGATTGCCTATGCCGTCATCATCACAGCTTTTTTGATCATTGTAATCGCCGTCTTTTTGTCTTATATATTTTTAAAACCGCTCAAAGACAAAATGCAGGAGATAGAAGATTTCGTCAAAGACACAACACATGAATTAAACACGCCTATTACAGCTATTATGATGAGCACTTCAAGATTAAAAGCTAAAAAAGATTATGATGAGAAAACAGTCAAAAATATCTCCATCAGCGCAAAACAGCTTTATGACATCTATGCATCTTTAAGTTTTTTAAGTTTTGACAAAAACCGTGAAGAAGCAGTTACGCTTA
>JAMORM010000193.1 GCA_027063585.1 Sulfurimonas sp.
CTAGCAGCTAACATATAATCATATACAGTTACTTTTAATTCCGGCATAACTTTATATGAAGCATGCAAAAGTACTGTATTTGCGTCTACTGTAGTAGTCCCACCTACACCAGCATATCCATAAACCCATGCAGCTAAAACAGAAAGATTCTTGATAGAGTTATTTGCAACATACAAAGTATCATACGAACGCTCTAATTGTCTCCAACCAACAGTACCTATGAATCTTTGATTGTCAAGATTTACCTGACCACGACCTGCATGGAATGTTGTGTCATTAACCGTATAATTAATTTCAGCATTTGAAATCATTGCATCTTGAGGATCAAGAACCTTTGCATATGGCTTAGTGCCGTCTTTATATGCATTTGAAGCAGCAGGATCTGTATTATACTCATGTGAACCAAAGTTATTTACAGAAATACCACCTATTGTTGCTGTTAGACCATCAACACCAAGTAGATTAGCAGTTACGGACAATTTTGTTCTTGCAGTATATGCATTTGCATTTGAATGATTAGCAACACCATCATCAACATTCTCATAACGAGGGCGAATCTCACCTTTTAATTTAATATTATCTAAAATATTAATTCCGTCAGCACTAGCACTAACACTTAATCCGCCTATAACTAATGGCAGTGCTGCCATTGAAAGTAACAATTTTCTCATTTCTCTTCCTTTTTTTAAATTCATCTAAATTATAACTTATATAACTTATGTAATTCTTGATTTATATCAAGTTTTTAACTTTCTTCCTCTTTTTTCTCTGCTACGGGTGTAATCGGCTCACCTCGTTCTTCCTCTATCTTCGCACGATGTTCTGCCATAATGACTCTTATTTCATCCATTATAACAGGAGGCACATTTTCATCTTTGAGCCATTTTACTTCATCAATGTGTCCGCCGTAATCATCACCGAGTTTTTCAATGTTTTTTTCAAACTCATCCATATCAAAACAGACTTCACTGCGCCCGTCTGTTTCATCTTTAAGTTCTATAAACCATTTGTCATTATCATCCAGTTTAATAGTTGCTGTAAAAATGACCGCCATTACTCAACTCCGTCAGGATTACTTAAGCTTTTAGCAAACTCTTGAAGCTGAGAATCTTTTTTCTTCAAATCTCCATGATATGTAATTCTATCAATTTCTATATCTTCGTTTTTAAGCAGATTCGGCACGGCATCTGATTCATTAATGACTTTTATGTTTGCATCAAGTTCATCCTCAGAATATGCCATTTGCATATCTGCGGCGATTACATGTGGAATAGCCTCAACTACTTTAAGCTTTCCAAGCTCTTCACTGACATCTTCACCTTCTATAGTAATAATCACTCGCCCTTTTTCATCATGTAAATGATAATCACAAACTTCACAATCTTTTAAACTTTGCACAACTTCATCTAAAAACTTTGGTAGTGTTTGCACCACTATACTTGAAACATTCATATTATCTTCCTTAATTTTGTTTTTTGTTTATTCGTAAATTACTTTTCTTATTCTTTCGTTCTTTTCGCTTCTCATTTTATCATATAATCTTTGATATTTTAACTTTGTATCATATGATATTGGAGTTCTGAGTGATTTATACTCAACTAATTCACCATTTTTATAAACACCGGAGACCAAAGCTTCCACCCAGTAAAAGCCTTTGTCTTTTCTGATATTTTTAACAACGCCCTTCCATTGTTTACCTGACTTTATTGTGCTCCACAAATCTTCAAATGTAGCACTCGGCATATCAGGATGCCGTACAATATTATGGGCTTTACCTATAATTTCATCTTGAGAGTATCCGCTAATTTCACAAAACATTTCATTTGCATAAGTAATTCTTCCGGATAAATCTGTTCTTGAAATGATTAATTCATCCTCTGGAACTTCTGTTTCAACCAAAAACTCACTCTGTGTAAATTCTATCATCCACTACTCCTTATTTTATTTTGTAGTACCCTACTTTAGGTGAACTACTATTTATAAAAAATTCTCTCTCATTTATAAAATAGATACTGTTGACAATCATTTTATTGGCTTTATATTTGCCTAAAACCTCTTTTGTATTTGTACTAAACAATTCTACATCATTATTTATGTCACTGCTGTATGCTGCTATTTTACCGCTCGGACTAAGACCTACACCATATACAAAAAATTGCGATGCTTTATAATAAGCATCTCCGTTTTTCAGGTTATATACACCTGCTCGTCTGTCTTGCCCACCTGTTAAAACCACATCACCTTTAAAATCAATACTGAAAATATTATCTACATTTTGTCCACTGAGTGTTTTAACTTTTTTCCCGTTTTTTGTCGAGAGCAAATGTACCTCTCCACTCTCATCTGCAATTGCCGCTAAAGTTTTATCATTATTTAATGCAAAATTAGAGAACTTGGACATGGAAGCCTGTGTTGTCCAGTTTTTCTTTTTTGTTTTTATGTTATACGAAATAACATCATTACTAATAAGAGCAATTAAAATATTGTCTTTATCAATAAATTTTGCTTTTATAATATTCAGACTGTCACTGCCTGAAATGATTACATGTAAGATTGAAGATTTATAAATATGTACTCTACTGTAACCGCCATTATCTTGAGAGAGTATAAGTAAAGAACCATTAAGCATATCAATAGAAAATATTTTTGAATCTATTTCATCGCCCATAAAATCTTTAATTTTATCTAATTTTATAGTTTTGATGTTTTTTTTACTTTTTGTATCAAAAATTTCTATTTTTCCATCATCAGCAGCACAGTAAAGCTTTTGTTTATTATATAAAATATCTGTCACTAAACCTGATGAAATCGTATAAATATACTCCGACTTAATTAAACCTTTTGCGTAAATGCTCGAGAACATCATAAGCAGAAAAAAAACATACTTCATTAACTTACCTTTACAATATCTATTGCTTCTGCCGGGCATCTGCCTATACAAAAACCGCAACTTGTGCATTTATCATTTATCTCAGGCATAAACATTGCCTTAAAATCTATGGCATCTTCCAAACATGGGTCTTTACATGAAAAGCACATCACACCCTGCCAGCTTAAACATTTATTTTTATTTATAACAATGTTAGCATATATTTCATTTTTATTTTCCATTAAAAGCACATCACTTGGACAGGCAACAGCACAATCATCACAGTAAGTACAGCCTCTTTTACTGAAATCCAAATAAGGTGTTTTATCTTCACCTATTATTATAATTTGCTCTTGACACACAGTAGCACACTGGGCTTCACAATTTTGACACTCTGTGGCAAAAGCATTTATATCATTATAATATGGCGGCCTTACAATAACTT
>JAMORM010000194.1 GCA_027063585.1 Sulfurimonas sp.
GCATACGCTGAATATGCAAGTCCGCGTTTTACGCGTATCTCTTCCATTAAACGACTTCCAAAACCCCCTGTTCCGAGTATGAATGTTGCCACTCTGGCTTTGTAATACTCTTCATCATTTACTGCCATATTATATGGTGAACCGAAATAGATGTATGCCTGTTGTGTGTCACGCTTGAGAATACTCTCTTTTGGCTTGTTGCTTGCCGTAAAATGCGGTAGCGGTTCGCTTTTTCCTTTTGGCAGTTTATTTAAAATTTTTGCTATATTTTTTTTCACTTCTGCCAAATCAACATCTCCGCCGACAACAACAATAGCACGTGAAACGACCAAATGTTCTTTGATAAAATCTTTAACATCATTGAGCTTTATACCCTTGACACTTTCAACGGTTCCCGATGCAGGCTGTGCCAAAGGCGTATTTGGAAAAAGAAGTTTTTTCAGTTCGTTTGAGGCAACATAATCAAAATCATTCTCTTTACGGCTGAGTGAACCTATTGTCATAGTTTTTACTTTACTCAATGTATCTTCACTGTAATTCGGTTCTTGCAAAAGTTCACCTAAAAATTTACCGGCGTTACTAAATTCATCTTTTAACGAGCTTGTTTCAAGAACAAAAGTCTCCGTTCCCGTACTTGCCGAAATATGTATGGCGCGAGATTCAAGTTTTTCGGCAAAGCCGTTTGAACCCAATTTTTTCGTACCCTCATTTAAGAGTTTTGCACTAAATTTTGCAAGACCCGCTTTTTTTGTATCTGTAATACTGCCGCTGTTTGTAAAAACAATCTGTGTATTGACAAGAGGAAGTCGTTTGTCATGTTCAAAAATAAGCGGAACTTGAATCCCTTTTACTTCTATAAAGTCTATTTCTGCTGCCATAATTATCTGTCCTATTACTAAAATTATTAAAAAAAATTTCATTAGTTAAATATCTCTAAAGTTTCATACGCCGTATTTCGCACAGCCGGTATTTCACCTACATCTTTTATCAAATGCACCATTTCATCTTTTGCCATGTGATACGATGCACCTGCAGAGCTTACGACATTCTCTTCCATCATCGTCGAGCCCAAATCATTTGCCCCAAAACGCAGTGCCATTTGACCGATGTATGGACCTTGTGTCACCCATGAACTTTGAATATTGGGAACATTGTCAAGATAAAGTCTTGCCACTGCCAAAAGTCTCAGATAACGATTGGATGAAGGTTTTTCCATATCCGGTATTTGGGCTAAAAGTTCTGTATTTTTACCCTGAAAGCTCCACATGATAAAAGCTCGAAAACCGTCTGTTTCATCCTGCAGGTTTCTTACCATATCAAGATGCTCTATAATATCTTCATCGCGCTCAACCGTACCGTACATCATCGTTGCCGTTGACATGATGTCAAGTTTATGCGCCTGACGATGCACATCTACCCACACGTCACTGTCAATCTTTTTAGGCGCTATAATATCGCGCACCTTATCTGAGAGTATTTCAGCTCCTGCGCCCGGAATAGAAGCAAGACCCTTGGCTTTAAGTCGCGCTAAAACTTCTTGAATACTGATACGAGAAACCTTTGCTATAAAATCCAATTCGATAGAGCTAAACCCGTGAATGGTAATAGTCGGATATTTTTGATGAATATGCTCCACCAAATCCTCATACCACTCGATTTTCAGTTTTGGATGCACGCCACCTTGAAAAAGTATCTGCGTACCGCCGATTTCTAGCAGTTCATCTATCTTTGCATCTATCTCATCAAAAGTCAATACATAAGCATCCGCATCTTTTTCATGTCTATAAAAAGCGCAGAATTTACAGTCAACCCAGCATATATTTGTATAGTTGATATTTCTATCAATCACAAAAGTTGTAATGCCTTTTGGATGCAGCTCTTTTTTTCTTTGGGTCGCCATACGTCCCAATTCTTTTAAATCAGCATTTTTGATTAAATCCAGTGCTTCTTCTTTTGTCAATCTACTCATTGTATCGCTTTGTTTGTAATTTCATTTATTTCCATCCTCTGTTACGTGAACTGATAGATTTCTTTTTTATAAAGAGTCTATAAAAAATATACATGCCAAGCATACCAATAAATATTCCGACAAGTACTTGAACCCATGCAGCTAAATTTAAAATTTTATTTAAAATATTCATATGTTCTTTTTTATCAATCGTCACATTTGCCATTTCGGCAATATGAGTCATGGCAGAGACTGCCAAAGTTCCCTCAGGAATACTCTCATGACAAGCTATACATGCCCCTGCTCTGTCGGTTTTATCTATTTGTTCTTTACTCAAAGGCTGAGAAAGTTTCCAGTGATGACCCACTGTTTGTAATTGTGTTCCGTTTTTATCCAAGAATTTTGAATAATCAAAATGTAAATTTGGTATTGCCGGAATCTGTTCATCTACTATTGTCGGCATAATTTTACCATCAGCACTCATAATATCAACTATCGTATCAACCGAAGGGTCAAAAGTCGTTTCTGCGCCTGTAATACCATAACCCAATGCTTTTTTCATAGCATGACAACTCTCACAGCTACGAGGTTCTTTTTGAATAGTATGTGGTTGGATCGGTGCCATATCTATAGCATTTTGTCCCTCGGCTCCTGCCCCTTCAACATTCGGGATTTTAAATATGTGATTTTGAAGCAACGCTTTTCCGTCTTTTCCTATGACAGTGATGGTAGTTTGGCATCCCGGGATTGTAGGGCTTATACGTCCTTCTCCATTTTGAGAAAGTGCCGGATCTTCCCAGCGTAAAAAACTTCTTGTTTCTGTTACTTGCCCGTCAACAAGATATTTTTTCAAAGATTTTCGCATGATTCCTGTTTGCCCGTGCATATCATGGTCATGTGATGACTGCAGATAATCAGGATTTTGCTTCCCTTGACTATAGTCAATTTTAACATGACAGCCGTAACATTGCGGCGCCCATGTTGCATGACAAGTATAACACTCAAGTCTGTCATTATGCAAAGTTATTTTATCCATCGCCAACAAACCGACTTTAGAAATCTTCTCTTGTTTTTTCAGCAGTTTTAGCGGTTTAAGCACAACATCTTTTCCGCTTGCCAAATGCATAATAACCTCATTGCCTTTTTTTGTTGCATGTATCAAAGGATTTCCGCGTGCTGAAAGCAAATAGCCTTCATCCGGAGCATTAACACTCCCCTGTTTGAGATACTCAGCCATAGTTTTTGTCACACCTCTGGCTTTTCCTGTTTTAGGGGATGTTTTAAATTCATCGCTATACCCCAGAGGCAGTTCCCACGGATACCTTTTTGTTGTTCCATGGCAGTCTTGACAC
>JAMORM010000195.1 GCA_027063585.1 Sulfurimonas sp.
GTATAAGCCGCCGCTGCAAAAAAACCACCCAGTATTCCTAAAAAATGGGCATATGAAAAGCTCATACCAAAAGGCTTGGCGATGAAGACAACACCCAAAAAGCCTATAAGCAATGCAAAAAGTGTCCGCCTGCTTAAATGTTCATGCAAAAGAAAATATGCCAAAAGCGTCACAAAAAACGGCGATGTTTTGTTCAACGTTATCGCCTCACCGAGCGGAATGACCGTAATTGTATAAAAGAACAGAATCATCGCCATAAAACCAAAAAGTCCGCGGGTAAAAAGCATATGAATTTTACCGCCTGTGAGTTTCGGTGCGGTATGCTTGAGCGCATATACTATAATAAAAATACCGATAAAATTACGAAAAAAAACGATTTCCAAAGCAGAAATATCTGCTGAGAGTATCTTTGTCAATGCTCCGTTAAATGCAGAAATCAAAGCGCTGCCAAGCATAAAGAGTATGCCTTTATCTACTCTTTTTAACAACTTTTTTGCCCTTGGACAAAGCCAAAAGCCTTTTGATTAACATAAGCTAGGTCATACCATTGTTTAGTAGGTGCTATAAGCGTCAGTCTTGCAGGATTGGAGGCACGGGAGAGGGCTACATAAAATTGTGACGGTGCAAAAATTTCATTTGTTTCGATGATTAAATCTTCTATAGACATTCCTTGTGATTTATGTATGGTAATGGCAAAAGCGAGTTTGATTGGAAACTGATACACGGTAAAAATATTTTCCTCCACCATCTCCTTTTTGCCATCAACTGTTTTTTCTTTCCAAACAGCCTTGCTTTGTGCTGTGACTTCAAGTTTAACAACCTTGCCATCACTCTTTTGTACATAGACATAACTTGCATCAACATTGACAACAACACCACGTTCTCCGTTAAAATAGTTCCAGGAGTTACGGGTAAAAAGTACCGGCACTCCGATTTTAAGGGCAAGTTCTTTGTCAATTCTGGCATCATCCATAAAACGTACCACCTCTTTGTCCTGTGCAGATTTCAAATGTTTGACGACCTGGGCCTCCTTTACATGTAAAGGCTCATTTATAAAATCTAACTGTATTTTATTGTGTTTGGCAGCCGAAGTATTTTTGCCAAAGAGGAAAGTAAACTGACTCAAATCATTTGGCAGAGGTTTTATAAACTCATTGAGATGATTATGCACTGCTTCATTTATTCTGCCAAAACGTACTGCATGTAAAAGTTCTATAAAACGCAGATCATCCGTTCTATAGATATGGGTGAGTTCTACTTTTTCAAAAGCAAAATTTTGCCATGCCGGTGATTCAAAAGCAAATTTTACTTCGCCATACCCCCGAACAACAGGCGGAAGCTGCAAAAAATCACCGACAACCAGCAAAACACCGCTAAATCCCGCCTGGTTCAGACGTAGTTCTATCATTTCAAACAATGTATCACTGACCATGGAAATTTCATCAATGACTATCAAATCCATACTTGCTATAAGTTTCTTAATCTTTTTCTTACTCTCATATTTTGCATTTTTTTGCAGCTCTTGGATATTTGAAGCAATACCTAAATCCAAAAAGCTGTGCAGCGTTTGCCCATTTATCAGCGTTGCCGCCATTCCGGTTGAAGCCAGCTTGGCAACTTTTTTAGCTTCACTTTCATACTCTTTGATAATTTCTCTTGTAATAGTGGTTTTTCCAACTCCTGCACCGCCGGTTAAAAAAACGTTTTGCTTATTGTGTAGTTTATCAAGTATTAAATCCATGTAATTCATAAACGGATAATATCTACTCTTAGTATAATATTAGATTAATAACTGTATACTATAAGTTAATATATTCTAGGGACATTTACTATGAGTGAAAAAATTTTAATCGTAGAAGACAATAAAACACTTGCAAAACTTATCGCAAAAAAAATTCAAACAAGTTTGGGCATAGAAGTGGATGTAGCCTACACTTTAGCAGAAGCAAAACTTTTCATAGCACGCTACACATATTTTATCACCCTTTTGGACATAAATCTCCCAGATGCTCCCAATGGAGAAATCGTTGATTATGTCACACAAAAAAAGATTCGCGCTATGGTTTTAAGCGGAAATATTGATAAAGAATTTAGAAAAAAGATTCTTAAAAAAAATATCATTGATTATGTCAATAAAGGCGGTGTAGATGATATAAACTATATTATTCATACTATACAGCGTCTGAAAAATAACCAAAAACACAAAGTTCTTGTCGTTGATGATTCAAGAGTTTTTAGGCAACAGATGCAGACAATGCTGAAAAATCTTTTTTTCAATGTAATAAGTGTTGCACATGGAGAAGAAGCTATCGGTATGCTTCAAGCTCAGCCCGACATCTCTCTTGTGCTGACTGACTACCATATGCCTGTAATGGACGGCTTAGAACTTACCATTCAAATCAGAAAAACATATACTAAAAATGAACTCTGCATCCTTGCCTTGTCTTCAAATGAAGATGAAGAAATAACCGCACTGTTTTTAAAACATGGTGCAAATGATTATGTAAAAAAACCTTTTTCAAAAGAGGAGTTTTCCTGTCGTGTGAATAATTCCATAGAGGGTTTGGAAAATATACAGATGATAACAAACTATGCAAACCGTGACTATCTGACAGGTTTATACAACCGCAGATATTTTTTTGAAACAATCAATGAATATATTGATGAAATTAAAGGCAGCGGTGAAAAATTTGCCATCGGGATGATAGATATAGACCATTTTAAAAAAATCAATGACACCTACGGCCATGATGTAGGAGATAAAGTCATCACCGCGCTTGCTGACATACTAAGAAGCTCTACAAATCCACGTGATGTAGTCGCAAGATTTGGCGGTGAAGAATTTTGTGTTGTACTTAAAAATATCAATCAATATAGTGCACAGGAGATTTTCAACAGACTCAAAGATGAAGTAGAAAAATTCTCTTTTCATTTAAAAGATGAACAGTATATCAATTTTACTATCTCAATCGGGGCGCTACTCTTTAATGAAGAAGAATCTCTTGAAGAAAATATAAATTCCGCAGACATGCTTTTATACAAAGCAAAAGACAAGGGAAGAAATCAGGTTATTTTTGAAGCTTAATCCAGCTTTATAAGAGTTCCAAAAGGGATTTCTTGTCCATTTCTGCTCACCCATTTTACTTCATATTCTGGTCTGTTTTGAGGAAAAACTCCGTCTAAATCCGTAAAATACAAAAGTAGTTTCACATCATCAAAATTTTCATTTATAAAATGAAATACCGGACGAAAGTCAGTCCCTCCGCCGCCTTTTACATCAACTTC
>JAMORM010000196.1 GCA_027063585.1 Sulfurimonas sp.
AATATTCAAAATTCAATGGTGCCGACACGAGGATTTGAACCCCGGGCCTGCTGATTACAAATCAGCTGCTCTAGCCAACTGAGCTATGTCGGCATCGAATTTGAGCCAGAATTATAGTGCAAAACAATTTCAATGTCAAGGCTTTTTGCTAAAAAGTTATAAAATCACCATCTTTTAGTATAATTGGCTTGAAATTCCCCCTGTGTTCTTCTATTTCTGTAGAAATTTTTTCCAAACATGAGGGTTTAATATGATTAATATAAAGAGTTATATCATCTCTTTTTAATTTTTTTAATGCTTGAAAAAGTAATTTTGGTGTTAAATGTTTGCTTACTTCTGCCAATTTTTGCATATTTGATGAAAAAGAGCACTCCACTACTAATGATTTTATCTGCATATCATTATTTACAGTATTGATTATATTTTTCAATGAAAATGTATCTGCAGTAATGAGGACACCTGCATTATTTACTTTATATATGTATCCGCAACTTGGTACGGTGTGGTCAGTATGAATAGGTGTCAAAGTGGTCTGTTTATCTAAACGATATTCTTCATTTAGATATAATTCACTATATTTTACAGCCATTACACCAGAGTTCTCTAAAGGAATTTTAGAAAAATCCGGCCATATTATGTCATTTAAAAAGTGTTCTTTGAGTGCTTGAATTGTTTGCGGCAGTCCTATAATATTTAATGTTTTACTTCTTTTACAAAAATAGTTATCTATAATATAGGCAATATCTGAGATATGATCAAGGTGTGAATGTGTCAAATAGATGTTCTCAATATATAAAGAGTCTTCCGCTAAAGCATCTAAAAGATTTCCTGCATCTATAACCGTGTGACGATTCAACATAAATGAGGTTGTGCCGAAACCCTTCGCTTTCGTTCCGTATGCTCCCAATATTTTAATACGGTTTTTATACATTTCATACACTTTTTACTGTTTTGAAACTATTATAGCATTTATGTAGATATAATTGCATTAATAGTTTTTACAAAGGTATATGAATAATGTTAAAAATATTATTTTCCCCATCAGAAGGAAAAAACAGCGGTGGTAATGAAAACAAAAAAGAACTTTTTGGTGCATTAGATGCAAGAAAAGAAATTTTAGATACCTATAATAATATAGTACTAAGCGGTGATGAAGAAAAAATAAAACAGTTGTTCGGTTTTAAAAAATTTAGTGAATGTGAACCTTATGTCAATGATATATATAATTCACCGTTGATGGCAGCTATTGAGCGTTACAGCGGTGTAGCTTATGATTATTTAGGGTATGCTTCGCTCACTCCGGATGCACAAATATTTTTAAAAGAACATACATTAATTTTTTCAAATCTTTACGGCCCTGTACTTGGTGGCGACACTATTGCAAACTATAAAGTAAAACAAGGCAACAACATTGGAGATATTTCACCAGATAAATTTTATAAAGAACGTTTTTCATATCAACTTGATTTATATCTTGCCAAAGATGATGTCTTAGATTTGCGCGCAGGCTATTATGACAAATTTTATAAACTTTCAAGGCCTTATACCACTTTGAAGTTTTTAAAAAACGGTAAATCTGTTTCTCACTGGGCCAAAGCATACCGAGGGATAGTTCTTCGTGAAATTGCAAAAGCCGGCATTAACAACATGGATGATTTTATGAAGCTGGAGATAGAAGACTTACAGGTACATGAGATACAAGAACAAAAGCTTAAAAGAGAAATAGTTTATAACATAGTAAAATAGGAGACAAACATATGAAAGACTCACAAGAGTACAGAGATAAAAAAGCATTTTTTGACAAAATCATTACTTTATACGGCAGAAATGTTATCGTGGAGATTTTACAGGATAAAACCCTGACAATACATAAACTTCACCTCGCAGATTCCAATAAACCTGATGGAGCAATCAAAAAAATTCTTCTTCTTGCAAAAGAACGCGGCATTGAAGTTATCAAGCATGATAAAGCAGCCCTTTCTCGCATCAGTAAAAATGCAAAGCAGGATCAGGGTGTAGCCATTGATATTGTTTCTAAAACATATTTACATGTAGACAAAATAAAAGAGCTTCAAGCATACAGGCTCATCGCGCTAGACGGTATACAGAACCCGCAAAATCTCGGAATGATAATACGTTCATGTGCTGCTGGAAACATTGACGGTATTATACTGCCAAAGAAAAATTCGGCAAAAATTTCTCCCCTTGTTGTAAAAGCAAGTGCCGGAACACTTTTTAAACTGCCTATATATTTTTGCAATACCCTCCAAGAGATATTAATTCAACAACAAGAAGCAAAAATTTACACACTCTCTTCTCATGCCAAAACTACTATTTACGACATCCAAGAGAGTGAAAAAACAATATATGTTTTAGGAAATGAAAATGAAGGAGTGAGTCATGAAGTCGCGAAACTGTGTAATGATTCTGTCTCAATTCCTATGAACAGAGGCGTAGAATCTTTAAACGTCGCTGTGACGGCTTCACTCATTGCATTTATGCCATCATAATTTCATAAGGACGTTTAATCTCTCGAACAACCTCATCTACACTCATATGACGGGATTTTCTCAAAAATTCTTTGCCATCTAAAAAAACTAAAACGGTAGGAATGGCAAAAACACTAAAATGTGCAGCAATCTCCTGCTCAATTGAAGTATCAATGCTTATCACTCTGAATTCTTTAAAGTTTTTATCTATTGCCTCTAGTAATTTTGGTTTAAGTGCATGGCACACATTACATGTAGGTGCTGAAAAGTATAACATCACCGCCAGATTTTCTTTTATTGTCTGCTCTATATTTTTTATTGTATTCATAATAAAATTATACAGTATAATTCTCTTATGAGTTCAATAATTTTTTCAATTCTCAGCATATATGTTTTCATTGTTATGGGCTTTGCAGCCAAAATGAGTTTTAAAGACAAAATTGATGAGAGGACTATTACCCTCTTGAATGTTTACTTTTTACAAGTTTTTTTAACCTTTTGGGGGCTTTTGCTGCATCCTGTAAATATTACACTGCTTTATGCGCCCGGTATATACCTCTTTATAGTTATTTTTATACTGCTTATTTCAGCACTGTTTGCTTCAAAACTTTTTTCACAGAAAAAAGAGTATTCTATTGCTATGGTGGCATCCATTATAGGAAATACTGGGAATCTGGGTATTCCTTTAAATATAGCAATTTTTGGTGAAGCTTCTATACCGTACACAACTGTTGTCAACCTTGTCAACGTATTTGTTGTCTATACTTTAGGTGTCTACTTTTATTCCCGTGGCAAT
>JAMORM010000197.1 GCA_027063585.1 Sulfurimonas sp.
TGCTTTTAATGTATATCTGTATTTTTGTTTAGATTTGTTAAAGTATTTTTTTATAATTTCCCTCACCATAGGGTGTGACATAGATGGAAATCCCGGCATAAAAAAGAATCTGTCATCTAAAGCAAACCCTGACATATTGTTTACTGGGTTATGTAAAAGTTTTGCATTTGGCGGTAAATCTGCCATATGAATTCTATGTGGATAGGCTTCATCGCCGAATTTTTCTATAATGTCTTGTTTGAATTTAGGATGTGTTACAGGTTTTGTATTTCTAAAAACTTCTGAGGCTACTTCTCTTGTCAGATCATCAGGTGTTGAACCGATTCCGCCAAAAGAAAACATTACTGCATTTGCATCTTCTTTTATCATTGTATAGGTACGTTTCATTAATTTAGTATCATCTTTGATGATAAAAGAAGCAAAGAGTTCATGTCCGTATTTTGCAAGTTCAGTTTTTAAAAAGTCAAAATGCTTGTCAACGCGTCTGCCATTTAGGATTTCTGTTCCTATTATTACTGCATAAAAATTCATAACATCACTTTTTTACCTAATTATAGTATTATTTCATAAATAATTAATAAGGACAGAAAATGTCATATATAGAAAAATTAGAAGAACTGTTGACAAAAAGTGTTATTCCAGATATCACAGACAGATTGGATGAGATTTTTGAAGAAATAGCAGGGAATAAAGAAGCAACACAAGATGCCAAAGAAGAGATTGAAGAACTTCGTGAATTTAAATCTGATTTGGAAGATGTCGTAGAAGATATTAAAAATGGCGATATGGAAGAAGAAGAAGCAAAAGAGCTTGTAGCTGATATATTGGCTGCTCAGGAATGTGAAGATGAAGAAGATTTTGGATTTGTAGAAGAAAAGGAGAACAAATGAGAATAATTCTTTTAGGTGCACCGGGTGCAGGAAAAGGTACGCAGGCTCAGTTTTTAACAAAAAAATATAATATCCCTCAAATCTCTACAGGGGATATGCTTCGTGCTGCGATTAAAGCCGGTACAGAGATGGGTAAAATGGCAAAAGCTGCAATGGATGCCGGGCAACTTGTCACAGATGATATTATCATAGGATTGGTAAAAGACAGAATTGCAGAGGATGATTGTAAAAACGGTTATCTTTTAGATGGTTTTCCTCGTACCCTTCCTCAAGCGGATGCCGTGACAAATGCGGGCATTGAGATTGATGCTGTGATTGAAATAGATGTACCGGATGAAGAGATAGTAAAACGTATGTCTGGGCGACGCGCACACTTAGCAAGTGGTAGAACCTATCATGTACTATATAACCCGCCAAAAGTTGAAGGTAAAGATGATGAAACGGGTGAAGATTTAGTACAGCGTGATGATGACAAAGAAGAAGTTGTAAAAGACAGGCTTAAAGTATATCATGAACAGACTGAACCGTTAATAGGCTACTATAAAGAGTTGGCGAAGAAAAATCCTAACCTAAAATATATAACGGTTGACGGTACTGCCGATATTGCAGATGTTGAAAAAGCAATCGTATCAGAACTAGGCGAATAATCGCCTGCCGTTATTCGGGTCGATAGACTCGAATGTTTTCATACCCTTTGGCATCACGCAAATACTGTGCGTGAAGCTGACTCATAATCCCTTTATCACAGTAAAGTAGGTACTCTTTGTCTTGCGGGAGTTTATCAAACTCTGTTTTAAGTTTATGAAAAGGTATTTTGATACTGTTACATGTAAGCTTAATACAATCTTCTTCAGGACGAATATCTATAACGGTAAATTCATCGCTTTGTAAATCGTGGACAATTTCAATAGGTGCAAGCTTGCTGATATCATCTACTATTTCATCAATACTTAAATGTTGCGCCTCTTGAACAGCCGTATCAAGTACGGTATAGTTGAATTTTTGTGCCACTTTCTCCATACGCTTAAAAGAACCGTGTGTAATAGGGTTTTGAGAAATTACTCCGCAGTATTCAGGCATACTTTCTGCAAAATGTCGTGTTCCTATTTCATTGGCAATATTCATAATCTCCGGTTTATTCATAGTGGAGAGCGGACGCAAAATAAGCTTATTGCTGACTTTATCAATAAGTGCTAGATTGCGGAGTGTCTGACTTGAAACCTGCGCAACACTTTCTCCCGTTAAAAGAGCATCAATCTCCATAGTGTCGGCTACCTTCTCTGCTGCTCTGAGCATGAGACGTTTGAGCATAACTCCCATATATGTCGGTGGAGTGGAGCGAAATATTTCTTCTATAACCGTGTCAAAAGGAACAGATATAAACTTGACTTTATGCGAAGATCCGAATTTGTTCCATAAATAGAGGGCAACCTGTTTTACGCCGATTTCATGTGCCATGCCGCCAAGATTAAAGAAAATAAAATGTGTTTTTATTCCTCTCTTCATGGTAAGATAAGAAGCAACAGTAGAGTCAAATCCGCCAGACATTAGAGAAAGGATATCTCCTTGTGTTCCGATGGGAAAACCACTAAGCCCTTTGTATTTTGTCGTAATCACATTGAGCTGATTTTGAATAAGTTCCATCTGTACAATTACATCAGGATTTTTCAACGAAACTCCTTTGGCGTTAGAGTTTGCCAAAAGATGTCCTCCGACTGTTTTTTCTATATCTATAGAGCTAAAAGAGTGTTTTCCCGTTCGTTTTACTCTGACGACAAAAGTTTTGTCATGCAATGATGTAGCAACAAGTTCACGAACTTTTACTTTTATTTTATCTATTGTATCCATGTCATCAAATTGTAGCACTTCAAGAATCTGTTCAATGCCCGGAGTATCCAAAAGCCTTTGTCTCACTTCGGGTAAAACATCTTTAGGCGTTAAAACTTCAATTTTATCAGAGAATTTTTTTACTGCTATGTTTTGATCGATACGTTGTAAAATAGTGAGGAGATTATTATAGAGTTGCCCGACCATCTGGCGTTTTGCTGATGGTCCTTTTATCATTATTTCAGGAAAAAGTTTTAAAATAAATTTTTGCACGTTTGAAGCCTTTAGATTTTTGATTGAATAAAACTTTCCATTTCGGAAACTATTGCCTCAATGCTTCGCTCACCCGAGATTACTTTTAAAATACCTTTTTGCGTATAAAAGTCTCGAATTTTTTGCAGTGGTTGGGTGTAAACTTTCATACGGTTGTTAAAAACTTCATTATTATCATCTACACCGCGGGCACGACCGAGAACCCGCTCTCTGGCGGTCTCTTCACTCACTTTTACCTCTATAACACTTACAAGCTGTATATCTTTATGCTCTTGCA
>JAMORM010000198.1 GCA_027063585.1 Sulfurimonas sp.
CAATTTTAGCCCCATACCTGACAACTTCACTAATGAATCTGTCTACTCTTTTAAAATCTTGCACTGCTTCTGATTCTAAAAGCTCAAAAGTAACCCTTGATGCAGCTTTAGAATTTTTTAATTTTTCCAATATAAAATTAAATATTTCACTGCTCATTATATCTTCAATAGAGAGGTTAATACTAAACTCAAAATCATTCTCTTCAAATGCAGCAAAACACTTATTTACTATTGCTTTTGTCACATCATTATAAATCTTAATATTTTTTGCAATAGGAATAAATAAAAGAGGAGAAAGAATTTTTTCATTTGCATCTATAAGCCTTGCAAGACATTCATATTTAACAATTTTTTTTGTTTTATTATTCATTATTGCTTGAAAATATGGTATTACTTTATCATTTTGCACCGCTTCTCTAACAACATAAGAAAGCTGTAAATTTCGATGATATTCATCTTCAAAATGCATTTTATCTTCATATATCCAATAAGGGACGCCTTTTTTCTTTGCATACATCAAAGCCATAGAAACTTTAGAAAAAATATTATTATTTATTCTGTCTGATGTAGATGCCAAAGTAAAGTCAACAAATATTTGAGTTTCTTGATAGGCAACTTTTATATTTTTTATTTTGTCATATAATTCAGCCAAGTAGGCTTTTAGATGATAAAAACCAAGAGTTTCATCTGTAATAATAGCATACTCTGCGCCAGATAAACGATAAACCTGATGAGGAACAAGTGTTTCTTTTAAATACTTACCAACATATTCCAAAACATAATCTCCTACCACAAAACCATAAAAATTATTAATTGTCTGAAAGTTATCAATTTTTAAAAGAATCAATCCACACTCATCACAATTTTCCAAGTCTTTTCGAAGTTGGTATAGGTTTGGAAGATTTGTCAAATGGTCCGTAAAGTAGCGTTTAAAAAGTTCTGTCCTGTACTCTTGTATACTGGATTTTTTATTTGAATGATCTATATACAACTCTTTTAAAACTTCATCACTTATATGCTCTTCGTCATCTGTGTCTATGGTAAAAACTACAACAGAGGTTCTTTGTTTATCTTCATGCTTAAGAAGCACTACTTTTGCATCAGGCACTACCTTATTAATTTCTCGTACAAGACTTTGGACTAGTACAGTATTATGTATATATGAGACCACATGAATCAATACTTTATTTTCCACCAACAGCTCAATTTCATTCATTATGCTGGGAACTTCAGCCGATGAGCTTAATGTAAAATTATTAATTTTCAAAGTCTCGCTATTCATACTATTTTTTGCCTTTATGCATATGTTATACTAATCCTTTGAATTAGTATTATCATGTATAATACCATATTTTTCACTCATAAAGTAGAATTTAACCGCAGTTTGACTATACTCTTACGATATTTTTATGAATGGTGGCCGTCTTGAAATCTTATCAAAACCTTGTTTTACTTCAAAACCTATACCGCTTAAAAGCAATAGGCTTTGAGTATATAGAACATTTTAATATAAATGATAAAACAAACTATGAAACACCGAACACACTTGCTGCCTTGTCTCAAAATATACATTCATGTCACCTGTGTGACTTAAGTAAATCAAGAACACAAAGTATGAGCGGTTATGGCAGTAAAAATGCTAACCTTCTCATCATAGACTATAGTGTATCTCAGGCACAAGACAGTTCAAACACATACTATGCCGGACGTTCAGGTGAAAGCTTAAGAAACATGATTGAAAAAGTCATACATGTAAGCATAGAAGATGTTTTTATCACACATGCGATAAAGTGCAAACCGTTGCAATCAAACAAGCCTTCTCCCTCAGAATATAACTCCTGTAAAAATTACCTGTTTTCTCAGTTAGAATTTATAAACCCTAAGGTTATTGTCACACTTGGAGAAGATGCTTATACACATATTACAGGAGACACAAACTTTGAGAATGTCAGAGGCCATGTCATAGACTACAAAGAGTATAAACTTATTCCAATTTATCATCCTCAATACCTTTTGAGAAACCCAGAATTAAAAAAAATCACGCTAAATGATTTAAAAACTATAAAGAGCTGCTTATGAAAAAACTACTATTTTTACTTCTACCTTGTGTGATTTTTGCACAAAGTTTTATGATATCAAACATTCCAATACCAAGAATATATATACAAGACCTTGATCCTTATACATGTAACAATAGATGTATGAAAGAGCTTTTAGACAATGGACAGATATTTTCTTTTCTTTCACATGCTAATAAAAAACTAACAGACAAAGATTTGGACGAAGCGCGTATTATTAACATTGCCGTACTCAATCTAGGTGCATCAAATGCCGGAGCAAAACTAAAAATAGCATTGCTGTTGCCTTATAACAAAATAGGAAAATATGCATCCACCACAACAAATGCTACCTTTGCTTACCTGATGACAAAAAGCAACTCTTTTATGCTTAAAAGTTACAAAATTGAAAAAGAAGATATATCTGATTTGCAACAGGCATTAAGTCAAATAGAATCTGACGGTTTTGATTATGTTATAGCTCCCCTGACTGCACAAGGGGTGAACAATGTTATAGAATTAGACCCAAATATAAATATATATTTTCCTACTATTAACAAAAAAGATGTTGATACGATGTCTACTTCTCTTATTTTTGGAGGTATTGACTACAAGGAACAAAGTCAGATGCTGCTCCATGAAGCGGTTTCCCCTTTAGTTATATTTTCTGACAAATCACAAACCGGGAAAAAATTAGCACTTTATCAAGAAGAAGAATTTCTGCATCCGTCTACTGACATAAACGATACTATGTTTTATGATGATGAAGTCAGTGTTTTCAGTGAAGATACAAATCTCACTAAAGAAAAAAAAGTATTTAAATATTTTATTTCAAGAAGAACAACAAATCTTGAAAAATATCTCAAAAAGAATGAAGATATCATCAATGCTTCATTCTTTGTAAACACTCCGATTATCAAAACCGGTATGATACTTTCACAACTCACACTTTATGATGCAAATGCAACAAATATTCTCTCAACACAAATTAATTATGACCCTCTGCTACTCTCTATGACACAATACAGTGATAGAAAAAATATGATTGTGGCAAATTCCATTACCCAAGATAATAATATACTTATCGAAACAAATTCACTTTTGGGAAATGATATAGTTTATGACTGGATTAACTACACCACAACGGTCGGTATAGATTACTTGTATGCGCAAATTACCGGTGAAGATAG
>JAMORM010000199.1 GCA_027063585.1 Sulfurimonas sp.
TTAACGCCTTCAATTAATTTTTTTAAGGAAAAAAGATTTTTTGTTCCTTTAATAGGATCAATCTTTTTAAAATCCGGCATAATGGCTTTTGTAGTAAATAAAAATCCAAATTGTGCCAATGCAGCAATAACACCTGAAATGGCGACTGCAGCAGCCAAGGGAAGAACCATAAGTAAAAATTCTTTGATTGTGACTATTGCAATATCTATTGCAAACAGTTTATCAACAGGCATACCTATAAGAGAAAAATAATACCGAAAAAGATGAATCATATGCTCTGCCATAAAAGGAAAAAGCATTAATATGCCTAATATTGCTACAAACAACGTTATTACACCTGACGCATCCTGTGATTTCGGAACATTCCCTTCTTTTCGGGCATCTTCTATTTTCTTGGGGGTAGGTTCTTCTGTTTTTTCAGCATCATCAGCCATTCATATCTCCTAGAAGAACTCATAAAAATCTAAAATAGATTTTTCTTTAGTACCATAGCTCTCAGCGTAAAAAAAGGGATATATTCCTTTTTTGTAAAAAAAAATGAACTTCTCTGTTTTTTCAGCATCATCAGCCATAAACTATGACCTTTAATCCATCTTCATTGAGATGTCTATCCAGTTTGCCTGATGCACAAGTGCTCCTGAGCTGATAGCATCTACGCCTGTTTTTGCATACTCTTCAATAGTCTCAAGAGAAATGTTTCCGCTTGCTTCCAAAAGTATATGCGGATGTTTTTCGTCTCTAAAAGCCACAACTTCTTCAACCTGCACCGGTGTCATATTGTCACACATTACAATATCAGCTCCCGCCACCATTGCCTCTTGTGCAACAAACAGCGTCTCAGCTTCTACTTCGATTTTTGCAGTAAAAGGAATAACTTTTCTTGCATTTTCAATATATTTTTGCAAATTTTTGATGGTTTTAAGATGTGTATCTTTTATCATTAAAGAATCATCAAGTCCCATTCTATGATTCACAGCACCGCCGCAACGTGTTGCATATTTTTCAAATACACGGAGCAATGGTCTCGTTTTTCTTGTATCAAGTAATTTTACATTATACGGTTCTATAACATCAACATATTTTTTTGTCAGTGTCGCAATGGAGCTTGCATGTAAAAGCATATCTAAAAGTGTTCGCTCACAGCGAAGCAGTGTATGCGAATCTGCCCGAACTGTTGCTATGACATCACCGTGCTTGAACGTCTGCTTATCAAATTTGAACCAGTCAATAGAAAAATTTTCTAGTTTCGCTAAAGCATCTATATATTTTTGTCCGGCTACAATACCTTCGCTTTTTGCAATTATTTTCGCACTTGCAGCGACAGCAGGCTCAACCAAGGCATATAAATCTCCGCGTCCGACGTCTTCAGCCAATGCTGCTTTTACAAATTGCTCTATCATAATGCTAACATTCTTTCTAATGCGATTTTTGCCCACTTTTGCGTTTTTGGATCTACTTCTATCTCATTTATCGGCTCACCATCTTCAATTGCTTTAAGGGTAAGGTACACATCCTCGAGTGTCGTTTCATTCATTGTCGGACATTCCGGTTTAGTAGAACTCAGCACATAAGTATTTTTTGGTCGCAAACGATTTACCATATTGAACTCTGTTCCAACAGCTACTTTTTGCTCTAAAGGTAACTCTGTTATATACTTGATAAGCTGTGATGTTGAACCAACGAAATCACTCGCTTCACAAATAGCAGGATCACATTCAGGGTGTGTTGCGATTAAAATACCCGGAAATTTTTTACGATAGAACGCTATGTCTTCAAGCGTAAAAAGCTGATGCACTGAACAAAATCCGTCATAACAGATGATATCAGCTTCTTTAGGGTCGCCTTCTTGTCCGATCACCATTGATTTGAGCCCCATTTGATTGGCAATATTTTGTCCTAGGCATCTGTCAGGTACAAAAAGTATTTTCTTCCCCTCACTCAAAGCAGTAGTAATTATCTTTTTCGCATTGGAACTTGTACAGACCATTCCACCCATCTCTCCTACTTTTGCTTTTACATCAGCATTGGAGTTTATATAGGTAATTGGTAAAATATTTTCTTTTGCAATGCCGCTATCTTCTAAATATTTCACGGAATCATCATAATACATAGAATCAATCATACGTGCCATTGCACAGCAGGCTATTTTTGGCATCACTACACGTTTATGTGGAGAAAGAACTTTCACACTTTGCCCCATAAATCCGACACCGCAAAAAAGTACATACTCTGCGTCATCAGCTATTGTTTTCATAGCCAACTCCAATGAATCACCTGTAATATCGGCAAGTTCAAATACTTCATCACGCTGATAAAAGTGTGCAACAACCGTCACACTAAGTTTTTCTTTTAGTCTTTGTATCTCATTTTTTAATTCTTGATTTGTTAACTGCAAAAAATCATCCTATTATTTTATAGTATTGCAATTATATCAAAATATATTTAGCATAGAAACAGTAGAATGTCAGCACTCGAATAATTTAAGGAAATTTATGGATTTTTTATTTAATATCAATGTGCAGTTTTATATTGCTGCATACCTTATAGGCGGTATTCCGTTTGGACTTTTACTTGCAAAGAAATTTGCGGGTGTTGATGTAAAAGCGGCAGGTAGCGGTAGCATAGGCGCAACAAATGTTTTACGGGTTGTAAAAGAAACAAATCCTGCTTTGGCAAAAAAACTGGGTATCGCAACACTCGTTTTAGATGCGCTCAAAGGTGTTGTAGTATTGGTTGCCGCATATTTTATGGGACTTGATGAATCAGTTTTATGGACTATCGCAGTTTTAGCAGTTCTAGGACACTGTTTTTCTCCATATCTTGGATTTGAGGGGGGCAAAGGCATCGCTACGGGTATGGGCGTTATGATGTTTATGCTCCCCATTGAAACGACTATTGCTTTAATCGTCTGGTTAGTCATGGCAAAAACAGTCCGTATCTCTTCAGTTTCATCTCTTACGGGTGTATTGTCCTTACTTGTTTCAAGTTTTATAATTCATCCAAATATGGCACATGCGCCGGTTGTTTTCATTGTAACTATTCTCTTTTATAAACACATTCCAAATATTATCCGTGTCATTAAAGGTGAAGAAAAAAGAGTGATATAATTTGAAAATTCATATAGAAGATTTAACCTTTACATGTATTATAGGTATTTTGGATTTTGAAAGAAAAAATACACAAAAAGTTATCAT
>JAMORM010000200.1 GCA_027063585.1 Sulfurimonas sp.
AGATTGCTTTAAAATCACTTTCGCCTTTCAAATGATACAGGCTATACCACCCAGCTGGGTGAAAATAAAATTCAAACATTCCTTTTGGTGAAGAAAAAAGCACTCTCTTCCCATCTGTAAGAATTATTTCAGATACCCAGCTTGGATTCTTATATACTTTCAGGTGTCTTACCAATCCTGTGGAATTTTTATCAAACTTTATCTCATGCGACAACAGTAAACTCGAAAACAATAATAACGCAATAAATATCTTACCCATTTCTACTCCTTATACTAAATCTTTTTTCTCAAATATTTTATAGCCTAAAAATGCAAATACCAACCCTAAAACAAGCGGATAAACAATAGAGACTAAAACAAAAACCGTTTGACTCATAGAATCTAAAATATAAAACGCCACAGGACCCATTACTGTAAGTTGTGGATCAAACAAGGAAATTGCGGCTACACGAAAAATCTCCATAGGATTGATTAAACTGATAAAGATAATAAGGCTTGAACTCATTCTCTCTTGCATCATTAAAGAGATAAGAGCTATATCAATAAATGCAAGTAAAAATATCCATATAAAAAAAGAGAGTCCAAGTGCCACTTCAGATGATTTAACAAACGAAGATATAAAAAAAGCGATGCCTAAAAAAGCACTGCTCATTGCAAAAAGAAGCCCTGTATAAAGAAAGAAAATACTCCAAGGTATTGCAGCGCCTTTAAAAGCACCATAAACAATTGCTATTACCATTGCAAAAAATACCGGGAGAAAAACGGTTATAAATCTACCAATCACTTTTCCCCAATAGTACTGCTTCAACGATATTGGGAAAGAGAGCATATATTCTAAGACATGACTGTCTCTGTCACCCGATATGGAACGAACGGTTGTAATAAGTATAAAGATAGGTAAAATAACAATCGTAATCTGTATATACATTAACAAAAGACGACTAAGCCCACTAAAACCCATCACCTGAGATTCTGTAACACCTGCTATAAAAAAAAGAGCAATCAACCCACCAAAAACAAACGAATAGACCACAAACCATTTTGCCCGAATCGATTCTTTTAAATCCAAGTATGCAATTAAATATAAATTTTTCATCTAAAATCTCTCATCTGATACAATTTTGCCTAAATCCATATAAATCTGTCGATTTATCAAATCTTTAACCTCTTCCAATCTATGCGTAACAAACAAAAGAACTTTGTCTTCTTCATTTTGTTTTAAGAGTCTATAAAAATCATCTCTTGCTTTTGGGTCTAAATTGGCTGTCGGCTCATCATATATTATGATGTCACTTTTTTTCGCTAAAGAAATGGCAATTAAAAGTTTTTGTTTCATTCCTCCACTCAGTTTAAAAAATGATTTATTCAAATTAGCACTGATATCAAGTTTCATTTCATTGGCATAATGCTTAATCAATTCCTTATCTACCTTTGCACTTACTTCAATGTATTCCATAAGTTCACTGATACTTAACTTAATTGGAGGTGGTAGCTGTGGCACAAAACTGATGTGTTCCAAAACATCCAAGCGGTTTTTTATAGGATTAAGCCCATTAATAAGCACTTCTCCACTGTTTGGATGATAATAACCCATAATAGAACGCACAAGTGTTGTCTTACCCGCTCCATTTGCACCCATTAAGGCTATTGATTCATTTTTATTAAACTCACAACTGACTTTTTCGAGCGAAACGTTTGAGCCAAATTTCTTTGTAAGATTTTTAATTTTTATCATACTTATACCAAACTTTTTAATCTAGAAGCAAAGTTCAGAGCATCCACATGGCAAACATCTATACAACGTCCACAAAGTGTACAGTCAGCTCCTGTGATGTATTCATGGGTAATGCCTTCTTCCTCTCTTTGTTTATCATATTTTGCTTTTGTAATCTCCAGTACCTGATTTTCGAAACAGACATCACTACATACCATACAATGATCACAGTTGTCATTCCACTCCACACGAAGGGCTGACACTTTACCAAGCATACCGTATGTTGCACCAATAGGGCATATATAACTACACCATGCGCGGCGTGCAAAGAAAACTTCAAATGCCAAAACTACCATAACCCAAACTAATGACAAACTCCAACCGTAAGCAATAGCTCGACTTAAAATTCCCACAACATTAAAAGTTTCAAATACCAAATAACCACTTACAAAAGACAAAATCAAAAATATTGCCCAAAAAAAGTATTTGATACGATGATCAAAATTTCTCTCTTTAATAATTTTTTTTGTAACCAAAGTATTATGCCATTTTTCACCTATTTCACTCAGTATCCCATAAGGGCATACCCATGCACAGTATGTTCGTCCCCCTACTAGCAGATAAAATATTGTAATCGTACTCACACCAATAATGATATTTATATGTAAATGATGCTCTGCCATAAACATTTCTAATGTCGTAAACGGATCAATAAGGTGAAAACCTAAAAATCTGGAACCATTAAGTGTTCCTTCTAAAACCTGTATGTCAATAGCAAAAGAGAGGAAAAAAAGTAAATGCACAAAAAGGACAACAATCCATCTTTTTGCCCGAATACTTAACTTTTTTTTCCCATCTTTCGTTGTACTAAAAAATGTTGATAGAAACGATGTTCGTTTTATGGTCTCTCTACTGTTATATTTATCCATTTTCTTGCCCTATTTTTTAGAATCTTCAAGTGCCTTTGCTCGTGCCGGAAACTCTCCTATTTCTTTTGCCAATCTTTGCAAATCATCTTGTGAAAGGTGGAGTAAAAGACCTCTCATTATCATATTTTCTTTTCTACCTGCTTTAAAATCATCAAGTTTTTTGTAGATTTCATCAGCACTCTGCCCAAAAAGTTTTGGACCCATGAGCTTTTTACCATACTGCATACCGCTACCGTCAACTCCATGACACGATGAACATTTACTTTTATACTCATCACTAACTTTAAAACTGCCAACATTTCCGGCTTTATCTCTAAGTGCTGTTAGTGCTTCATTCTCTTTCTCTCTGTCACTTTTTTCTTTTGGTGCACTGTCAACATTTGTTGAAGCAGTTCGATTTCCGATATCTTCAGTAATCCTGCCCGCTTCACCACCATTATAAGCACCTCCGTTGACGTACACCCATGCCATCAAACCCAATGTCAATAGTGTAAAAAAACCTGCGAT
>JAMORM010000201.1 GCA_027063585.1 Sulfurimonas sp.
AAAAGGCGTAAGTTCTTCCCTTTTAAGGCTTTGAGCTCACTTGAGAAGCCTTTTTTTGAGACAATAACAAAAATATCCGCATCAATATTTGCTTTTTTGGCAAGCTCTTGCAAACGAGTAAGTTCACTCTTTTTGACTTTTGCATTTGTATATTTTGTACTGCCGAGTATAATTTTTCCAGATTTTGTTTTGGCAAAGATATCAAACTCTGCTTCTTTGTCCCAGTAACTTGAAATTTCCGTGATAGGGTCTTCTTTTTCAAAAACTTTTTTGAGTAGTTCATGAGAAAGTTGTGTAAAGATGAGGTTTGTAAACTCTGCTTCTCTATTTTGCCAGCGCTTTTTTACCTCAGAGTAGTCACCGTCACGGATGCCTTTAAAAAGAGGAGAGACAAAAGCAAACCAAAAACGTAAAAAAGGCGTGGTGAAGTAAAGCTTGTTGTCGATTTTTTCATCATCACTCCATGAAGTAAACTCTTTTTTCGGTTTTTCAATACGGATTATTCCTCGTTCAACGAGTTCGGTTACTGCTTTGTCCCCGACCTCTTTTTCTAGTTTTGCACGTTTGTAGCTTGCATGTGTTTTACCGTCACCCATGGCAATAGCACTCAGAAGTGCATGGTAGAGCGGTGCACCACCGGTAATGTCGCTGACATCATTACGAATATAGTTATAGTCTTTGAGTATTAATGTCTCTATAAGCTCATAAGAGGGTTTGGATGTATCTATCTCGCCCCAGCCTACACCGCCGAAAATTGCAAATTTTTCTACTAAATCTTCAAAATTCTTGCTTGGATGCTCTTTGTAAAATATTCTGAACTGTTCTGTAACTGTTTGTTGTTCTGATAAAATTTGAAAGCCTTTAAATAATTTGTACTATTATATCTAAAGCTGACTTTTTTGAAAATAGCTTCCCTCTGAAGAAGCTTGTTTTATAAAACCATCAGGCTCAAAAGAGATGTCGGCATGTCCTAAAAATAAGATACCATTTTCTTCAAGGAGCTCTCTTAGATTTGCTAATGCCTCTTTCTTTTGTTTGTCATCGAAATAGATGAGCATATTTCTACAAAAGATTACTTCAAATTTTCCAAGTCCTTTGAGTACAGTAGCATCAAAAATATTATGTCGTAAAAATGTTGCATGGTTTTTTAATGTACTTTGGCAACAATAATACTTGTCTTTTTTTATAAAATTATTTCGCACAAGTTGCATGGGTAAGTTTGATATGGAACGTTTTGAATAACATGCTTCTTGTGCCAAACTGATTGCTTCACTATTAATATCAATACCTGTAATATGTACTTTGCTTATGTCAGCAAGATATTCTTGCATAAAAAGTAAAATAGAGAAAACTTCTTCTCCGCTTGAAGAGGGTGCGCAAAGGATGTTTTTAATGTTTTTTTCTTTCATAAGCTGTATAAGTATTTTAAAATGTCCAAGCTCTCTATAAAAGTATGTTTCCCCTACACTCAGCATATTTATAAGTTTTTCTTTCATTGTCTCTGAGCTATTGATGATTTTGTGCAGTTGCGAAAAGTCAAAGATTTCATTTTTAATGGCAAATCGTTCAATTTTTCTCAGAGTAATATACTCTTGTCTAGTATAGTCCAGTCCAAATTCTTTTTTAATTTGCGTTAGTATTACTTTTGCTTCTTCATCATTAAAATTTGGAATTGTTTGTTGTTTTTTTTCCTCTATTATGGCTGCTTTTTTTCTTTTTTTTAACCATGAAAACATACTAACAACTCTCTTTTTGTATATCTTGGATGATTTCGTTTATACTCATGACATGTAAAGCTGCTCCCATCTCTTTGGCACTTTTTGGCATACCATAGACGATAGATGTTTGCTCATCTTGCGCAACAGTTTTGTAGTGAGCTTCTTTGAGTGTGAGCATACCTTTTGCACCATCTGCACCGATACCACTTAAAAGATACGTGACTATTTCAATATCATGGAGTTTGCTAGCAGACAAAAAAAGTTCATCTATTTGAGGATGATAGTAGCTTTTGACATGAGTATTCTTTTGTAAAAAAAGAGTGTTATGTGTGAAGTAAAATTCTGATGTATCTTCAAGAACATAAATATTTCCATCTGTGATTTTTGTTTCTTGTGTGACTAGTGTAACGGCTATACTGGAATTAAGCCGATGCAACCTCTTTGCAAAAGATACTAAATGGTGCGCTTCCATATGCTGTACGATGATAAGCGCTGCATGCGGAACTTCTTTAAAAGAGCCAATAATTTTTTCAATAAGTCCCGGTCCTCCCGTAGAGGCACCGATGAGTATAAGTTTACTAAGCTTTGAAAAGATCAAGTTTATGGTTCAATTCTTCTGTAAGTTTACTAAGGTGTTCCGCTGCTGCTGCTATCTCTTCTACACTTCGAGCATTATCTGTTGAAATAGCAGTAATATCAGTCATGTTTTGAATAACAGATTCCATCTCTTTTGCAATTTCATTGGAACTTCTTGCTGATTCGCTACTCGCATTTGCAGCATCATTTAAAGAGCAACTAACGCTTGAAATCTGTTCATTTACTTTATCTGCTTTTTGCATTGCATCTTCAAAATCTTTTGTATTGGACTGCATTGCCCCGCTTGCATCAGCAACAGATTGAATAACAAGGTTTATAGTACCTGTTATTTCTGTCAGGCTTTTTTGTGTTCGTTCTGCAAGCTTACGTACTTCATCGGCAACAACGGCAAATCCTCGACCGTGTTCCCCTGCACGAGCAGCTTCAATGGCAGCATTAAGAGCGAGCAAGTTTGTCTGGTCTGCAATGTCTCCTATGATGGAAAGTACCTCTTTTACAGAAGATGCTTCACTTTGGAGTTGTTCCATGTTGCTTGCGAGTTCAAGCTCTTTTTGGCTTGTACTATTCATAGTATGGAGCAAATCATTGACACTGCCGTTTGCCTCATGAAGGACATTCATTGCTTCATTGACATCATTTTCACTTTTGTTGACAGAAGCTACTGCATCTTTGAGATTTTCAAAAACTTCAGAGGCTCGTGCCGAAGTATTCGTTATAAGTGCTGCTTCATTTTCTGCTCGAGTGCCGACTTCAAGTGCTGTTGCTGAAAGCTCTGCAGATACAGAAGCATTTTCGCTCCCGTTTTCTTTACTTTCACGCACCGTAGTTTGCACTTTTTGGATAAAAAGATTAATTTGTTCTGCAAGTGTTCCTATCTCATTTTTTCCAATAACAGGCATTCTTTTTGTGAGATCACCGTCACTTGAAGAAAGGTCTCTTGCCGCATTTTGAATAGTAAGAAGATTTTTAATAATAAAGCTTGAGACAAAAAACGCTAAAAAAAGTGTAATGAGAATGACAATGGCTCCAACAATACTCATAGTTGTTTTATAGCGAAAAATAATACTTTTATTTTTCTCAATACTCTTTTTTTGTAATGTTATTATCTTTTTATGTAATATATCAAGTTGTGACATTAATGATTCTTGGACCTTTATTAAATCATCAGTAGCATGTGTAGAATTTTCTTTTACGATTTTATCATACTTTTTTATATGTGTTAAAACACTTTGAAGCAGTGTCAAAAATTCTTGGTCTTTCACATGCGCAATACGTTTGTTTAAAAGTTGCATAGCTTTGTCAGATGCATTTTGATACTTTATTAAAGTATCTTTGTCGCCTGTAGTAGCATAAATCATAGCTGACGTAACGCCCTCCAGTGTTGATTTTTCTGTTGTAGTGACATCTGCCATAAAAGCATCTGTTTTTGCAATTTCTGTGACACCTTCAGCTGATGAATTGAGGGCTATAACCCCTAAACTAAAAATTGCAATTAATCCAACAACCATAACTGTAAATGCACTTAGCAGTATCGCTTTCATACTCATATTATTCATACCTCTACCTCCTGAAAAGAATAAGACTTAGATTGCTCTAAATATAATGCTTTATAAAAAGTTTATTAAATTTATGTTTATAAAATTATTGAAAGTATATTTATAAATATAGATTGAATAATTCAAAACATATATTATTATTATATAATTATAATTATAATTATAAAGTTAAGATTAACAAAAATTTATTAATTTTTTGCATTACAATGTGAATATCTGTTAGATTAGAAGCAATAAAATCCTATACTAAAAGATTTTCATTCGTATAAATTTTTCACTCTCCATTGCTAACATAAGAAGCAGAGCAATAGATATTAAAAGAAGCCAGATAGACGAATCAACTGGTTTAAGTCCTAAAACAGATTGCATAAAGGGGTTATACATACTAAAAAGATGAATACCAAAGGCACCCAGTACAGACATCCATAAGAATTTGTTCTGTTTATGATTAATTTTAAAAAGAAAATTATTTTCACTGCGTGAATTAAAAACATGCACATTTTCAAATAAAACCATCAGCAGTAGAGTGATATTTCTAGCGGCATCCACTGCATATCCGGCATTGAGCAAAATATAAAAAAGGGAAAATGCTGCAAGCCCCATATAAAGACCTGCTACCATCACTCTGCTAATCATCGGCTTGTTAAAAATCGGCTCTTTTGGACTGCGAGGTTTACGTTTTAAAACGCCGGGTTCTCCTTTTTCAAGTCCGAGTGCCACATCTTGAATACCGTTTGTTACGAGATTGAGCCACAACAACTGTATAGGAAGCAGAGGGATTGGCAAGGCAAACAATATGGCAAGAAAGACAAGAACAATTTCTGCAAATCCGGTAGATATAAGTAAATAGATGACTTTTCGAATATTATCATATGCAATTCTTCCCTCTTCGATACCGCTGATAATAGAACCGAAAAAATCATCTGTTAAAATAAGGTCACTCGATTCTCTGGCAACATCTGTGCCGCTTTTTCCCATCGCTATACCGATATTTGCGCTTTTTAATGCAGGGGCATCATTGACACCGTCTCCGGTAACAGCAACAAAATCTCCCGCATCTTGAAAAGCATTTACAATAATCTGTTTTTGCTCGGGTGAGACTCTTGCAAAAACTTTTTTATTGCTTATTAGCTCTTGAGTATTGCCTCTTTCTTGCGCATGCGTGAGTGAAAGTCCTTCTATTACTTCTTCTTTGTTAATTGCAATGCCCAGTTCTTTTGCAATAAAATAGGCTGTATTTGGATGGTCTCCCGTTACCATTACAACATTTACACCGGCTTCTTGGGCGATTTGTACCGCCTCATGGACACCTTCTCTTAACGGGTCTATAATTGTTACAAAACCAAGGTAAGTGTAGTCGCTCTCGGCTATTGTTTCTTGCCTGTTTTGTTTGTATGCGAGGGCAATGTTTCTAAAGCCTTTTTGTGCCCATTGGTTTACCGTATTTAGAATATGCTCTTTTTGTGCAGGCTTGAGAGAAGATTTATTTATAATGATTTCAGGGGCACCTTTTATAAAATCAAAAGTTTCCATATCTATCGTGCATTTAACGGCAGCATATCCGTTTTGCGGTTCATAAGGGATTTCCTGCAAAGGTTTGATATGTCGATATTTTTGAAAGAGTTCACTGTTTACATGTAACACATAGCGCATAAGTGCAACATCTACCTGATCTCCTAGTATTTCCAGTGTATCATTTTTTTGCACGATTGTCGCTTCGTTGCACAGCATGGCACAAAGCAGGGTTTTTGTGTGTGTATCATTATCTTCATTGAGTGCTATGAAATTTTCAACGCTCAGCATATTTTGGGTCATGGTTCCTGTTTTATCGCTGGCAATTAAAGTACAAGAGCCTAATCCTTCAATGGCAGAGAGTTTTCGTACGATCACGTTTCGTCTGCTCATTGCAGCACTTGCATTACTGAGAGCCACCGTAATGGCTATAGGCAGTCCTTCGGGTGTAGCCGAAACAGCCAGCGCAACGGTAAAGAAAAATATCTCTTTTAGTCCTACACCTTGGTAGATACCTATAAATATAATAATGACAATGACAACGGCAAGAATTTTTAATATATTGAACGAAAATTTTTCCATACGAATCACCAGCGGTGGTTTTGCGACATGGGCAGTGAGTAAAAGTTCAGAAATTTTTCCGACTTGTGTTTGAGATGCTATTGCCGTGACAACCCCTGTTGCTCTGCCTTTTGTGACAAGTGAACCTGCATAGAGCATATTTTTTCTCTGGGCAACCGGTTCGTCGATATCGGCAGATATATAATTTGCGTCTTTGTTGACATCTATGGATTCTCCCGTAAGAAGCGATTCATTCACAAATAAATTTTTACTTTGTATCAGTCGGACATCCGCAGGCACTTTGACTCCCGATTCAAAAAAAGTATGTCTCCTACCGTGACGTCTTCGCTTGGTATTTCTCGCTTTTTCCCGTCCCTAAGTACATAAACATAGGTTTTAATCATTTTTTTGAGAGCCTGTGCACTCTTGTTGGCTTGATACTCTTGATATGTTCCTATAACTGCATTAATGAGAAGAACGGCGACAATGAATCCGGCATCGCTGAACTCTTTAATAGCAACAGATACTACGGCCGCAATGATTAAAACATATATAATCGGATTTGTAAATTGTTGTAAAAATATTTGAAGCAGAGTTGCTTGCCTGCCTTGGGGGAGTATATTTTTCCCAAAATGTTTTTGTCTTATTTGTACTTCTTGAGTCGTTAACCCTTTGGGGGTAGTATTTATATCTTCAAGTGTAGCTTGAACAGTTTTTGTGTGGAACATATCTTCTCCTTTTTTAGAGAGAACTGTAATTATAAAACTTATTCTAGCATATTATTTTTATTTGAAAGCAGTACACAAATATTACACACTTAAAATGTATAATTTTTTTAATGTAACGGATGTCACATAAAGAAAAGTTATTTTTATGTTACAATCGTTCTAACTTAAAATATCAAAGGATAACAAAATGAAAAAGTTAAATTTAACAGCACTACTTTTAGGAGCAGCTTTATTTACGGGTTTAGGTGCAGTTTCACTCAGTGCAAGCGATATGAAATGTGGTGCGGGTAAATGTGGTTCTTCTATGAAAGCACCTGCAAAAAAATGCGGTGCTTCAATGAAAAAAGAGGGCAAAAAGTGTGGAGCTTCAATGAAAAAAGAGGGTAAAAAATGCGGTGCTTCAATGAAAGAAATGAAAAAAGAGAAGAAAAAAGCCGGAAAATGCGGAAAAGGTAAGTGTGGCGCTAAATAAGTCTTACTTTTTATAACAGAGTTTTCTCTGTTATATTTCTAATCTCATTGAATCTTTTGCAAAGATAACTTTCCCTTGATACTTTTTTCATATTTTTCTCTTTTTTTTCTAAAGTATAGCACAAATGTATACTGCACACTTACTACACAAAGCAGAGATAAAATACTTTTATAAAACTTAAGGAGTTTGTTATGAATATTAAAAAAACATATCTTGAATTTTCACGTTTAGGCGAGTATTTAAAATCGCTCAGTCTCCTTTTTGCAAGGTTATTGGTAGCCTACGGTTTTTATGAACCTGCTATGATGAAGTGGAATGATATGAAGTCGGTTGCCGAATGGTTTGGTTCTATGGGTATTCCTTTTCCGACACTTAATGCTTATATGGCTGCCAGTACGGAAATAGCAGGGATAGTCTTACTTACTTTAGGACTTTTTACGAGAATTATCTCTATTCCTATGATTATAATTATGATAGTTGCCATAGTAACGGTGCATTTGCATAACGGCTTTTCTGCGGGAGATAACGGTTTTGAAATTCCACTCTACTATATGGCATTTTTGTTGATATTTTTTTCACACGGTGCCGGTAAATTTTCCTTAGACAGACTTATCTTTGGAGAGAAAAATTAAAAGATGGAAGCCTTAGTCCATTTCACACATAAAATAGGGGAAATACATTTTCCTATATTGATGTTTTTACTCAAAGCATTTTTTATTCTTTTTATTGTTGTGTCCATTGTTTTGTTTATATATGACAGATATATTCAAAGAGAGAATCAGCTGCTTATCAATTATCCGTTAATCGGTCGTATACGTTATTTGTTCTATGCACTTCGCGACCCAATGCGTCAGTACTTCGGAGATGAAAAGTTTTATGAATCGTTTGACAAAGTAAAATGGGTGTATGATTCTGCTGAGCGTAAATCGGCGTATGCCTCTTTTTCTCCCGGGCAACCTCAGCAAAGCGCAAGATTGGGGTTAAAAAATGCTAATTGTGTGCTTAATACTCAGGATGTAAATGATGATTTTTCCGTGACCTTCGGCGAAAATTGTGCGCATCCTTTTAAAACAAGTTCCGTCTTTGGGCGAAGTGCTATGAGTGACGGTGCAATTTCCCCTGAGGGAACGCGCTCCTTTACTAAAGGAGCGTATCTTGGGAAGTTCCCTATAAATACAGGAGAAGGTAGCCTCACTTCAAACTTTTTTTATACCCATAAATATACAAGAGAATGTAAATTTTTCGAAACATATGAGGGAACATTTTTTGCAAAAGGTGTTTATAAAATAATCAAATTACTGCTCAATGAAATTATAGCAAGAAAAGTGTATAAACATATGGTTGTTTACTGTGCAGCTCAAGACAGTTATTTGTTTGATACAAGTGAATTGGTTTTTTACAGAGTGAATTGGGATGCTCCTATATCTACATTTCCTTCACGGGTACCGGATGATATGCCTGATATTATTTTTCAAATTGGGAGTGGCTTATACGGCGTACGTGACACGAAAGGTAATTTTTGTGAAGAACGGTATCAAAAAACAATGCGGTTTTGTAAAATGACAGAAATAAAAATGGCTCAAGGGGCAAAACAAACGGGAGGAAAGCTACTTGCTACCAAAGTAAGTGAAGAGATTGCATATTATCGTGGAGTAGAAGCGCATAAAGATTTGTTTTCTCCAAATCAGTTTCCTTTTGCGCATACGATAGAAGAACTTTTTGACTTTATGGGCAGACTAAAAGTGCTGTCGGGGAAACCGGTAGGCGTAAAAATTGTCATATCTTCACAAGAAAACTTTACGCAATATGCAAACTTATTCAAAGAGCGTTTACATGCAGGTTCTAATGCTTATCCTGATTTTATAACCATTGACGGTGGAGACGGCGGTAGCGGTGCGGCACCGTTGGAGATGATGATGAGTGTCGGTATGACTATAACAAAGGCACTCTATATTGCGGACAGTGAACTAAAAAAAGTCGGGGTACGAGAAAATGTTAAACTGATTGCAAGTGAAAAAGTTTTAACGCCTGATGATGCCATGGTTCTTTTTGGTTTGGGTGCAGATTATATAGCTATAGCACGAGCATTTATGATGAGTGCGGGGTGTATACGCGCACGTGAGTGTTCCGGAGCACACGGTCGTGCCTGCCCCGTCGGTTTGGCAACACAAGACAAGAAAAAAAGAGCTTCTTTTTTAGTAGAGAAAAAAGCGAGAAATATTGCATCGTATCATGGACAATTACTCTCGGGAATAAGAGAACTTCTTGCCATAATGGGGTTAGACCATATATCTAAGTTAAGTAAAGAGAATCTTATTTTTAGAGATTACAGTGGAAAAACATATATGAATGTCGATACCTACTTTGAGGAGTCTTTAATAAATTAAATTATTACACAATCGTTGCACATATTTTAAGTATAATAATTGTAACAATAGAAAAAAAGGAGGATGGTATGTGTATCCCTCATGGTGCCACGCGCACAATCAATACAGGCTTTGTAAAAGAAAAAAAGTCAAAAAAACATATAAAAAAACCTTCAAAATGTATGCTTGAAAAAGGTGATCCTGATTTTGTGGATGAGCGTAAGACTGTTGATGAAAATAAAAAAGAAGAGTCACTCTTTGACAAACTTTTTAAAGATTAAGTAATGCTGTCATTGCAATCAAGAAGAAATTTTTTAAAAGCAGGGTTTTTATCAAGTACCGTTTTTATAATGGAGGGATGTAATCTTTTTGCCGTGACAACACCTATGCAAACACTGGGGTTAATGCATAAAGATTTGTTCCCTCAGGCACAAGAACTTGGCATAAAAACCGCTTCGTATATGAATATAGTATTTAACCACAGTCGTATTAGCGATGCAGATAAAACTTTTTTAAAAAATGGGGTAAAATGGTTGAATGAAGAGGCTGTAAAAATGTATAAAAAAGAGTACGTAAAACTTTCTGCATTACAAAGACAAAAGGTTCTTGCTAGTGTGACGCAAACAGAGTGGGGTAACAGTTTTGTGTATGATGTGATGAACTATATGTTTGAAGCAATGCTCGGTGATTCCGTATACGGTGGGAATAACCATGAAGCCGGTTGGAAATGGCTGCAGTTTGAAGGTGGAAAACCGCGTCCAAAACAAGCTTACATGTAACGCAAGGAAGAATAAGAATGGTTGACATATGTATAATCGGCAGCGGAGCGGGTGGCTCGCCCATAGCCTATGAACTGGCAAATGCGGGATTTAGTGTCGTCGTTTTGGAAAAAGGAGAGGACTATACGGAGAGTGACTTTACCAAAGATGAAATAGGCGTTACGCGTCGTGATATGTTTACACCGCCTTTGAGTGAGCAAAAGCATATTATTAACGAGTATAAGGCAGACGGTACATTTACACGGTATGACGGAGAAAAATCGGGCTGGAATTTTTGGAACGGTTCTATGGTCGGCGGTTCTTCAAACCTGATGAGCGGATATTTTCACAGACTCAAGCCAAATGATTTCAAGCTTAAAAGTGTGTATGGTAAGATAAAAGATGCCAATGTGGTTGACTGGCCTATTAGTTACGAAGATTTAGAACCTTACTACGACAAGGTAGAAAAAGTCGTGGGCGTGAGCGGTAAAATCGTGAAGCATAAGCATCTTGAACCACGCTCAAGTACAGATTTGCCTTATCCTGAACTGCAGACAAACGGAGTGACACAGTGGTTTGATGCAGCTTGTAAAGTATTGGGCTATGAATCGATACCTACGCCACGTGCAATATTGTCTCAAAATGCACTCGGACGAAACGCTTGCTATTACTCTAATTTCTGTGGAAGTTACGGTTGTGCAAGCGGTGCAAAAGGAAGCGGGCGTGCCGCCTTGCTGCAAAAATGCTCTGCAAAAATAATTACGGATGCTTTTGTCTATAAGCTCGAAAGTACAGACAAAAAAGTAACACGTGCCTATTACTATACAAAACGCGGTATCAGACATTCCATACAGGCGAAAATCTTTGTTGTGGCAGCACAGGCAATTGAGACCTCACGGCTTCTGCTTAATTCTAAAAACAAATATTTTCCACAGGGTTTGGCAAATTCCAGCACAGAAGTCGGAAAAAACCTTATTTTTTCGGCAGGAGGCAGTGGCAGCGGACGATTTGTTTTTGAAAAACTGACACCGCAGCAGCAAAAAGAGCTGATGGAAGTCGGCGTCTTTTTTAACCGCTCTTTGCAGGACTGGTATGCGTATGAAAAAAATGACAAAGAATACAAGGGCGGAACCATAGATTTTCTGTTTGAGCATCAAAATATTATTTCACGTGTGATGCGGGAAGTATATGATGAAAACGGAAATTTGATGTGGGGTGATGCGCTTGCCAAAAAAATTAAAAAACGCTTAACGACCTCAAGAGTGCTTACTTTTGAAGTTTTTAATGACTGGTTACCGACCGATAAATGTTTTGTGGGCGTAGATGCAAAGGCTAAAGACAAATACGGTGTGCCTGTGGGTGTTATAAATCTATACGGACATCCGCACGACTTGGAAGTTGGGGAATATTTGGCAAAAAAAAGTGTCGAAGTATTACAAAAACTCGGCTGTGAGGAGATTGATTACTCCATCTCTTCTGCTCCACCGCCTAATCTTGTTGCAGGCGGATGCAGATTCGGTAATGATGCAAAAATATCCGTACTGGACAAAAACTGTAAAGCACATGATTTAGAAAATCTGTATGTATCAGATGCTTCTTTTATGCCGACAGGCGGAAGTGTGCCATATACATGGACGATTTATGCAAACGCATTTCGTATTGCAGATGTTATAAAAGCGCAGTTAGCGTAAAGGAAAAATGATGATAGTTTCAATAGTATTTGCGGCAGGATGTTTTTGGGGTGTTGTTAGTGCGGAGTCTGGCTATACAGGAGGCAACTATGCAAACAAAACCGCTTGGAGGCAAAGAAATTTTTGCCCTTACTGTGAGAAATTCTAAAAACTAAATTTATTCAAGAAAGCAGTTTGGTATATTTTTAAGAAAGATTGGCGTATAATCTTTACATGTAATCTATATGTAAAGGATTTATAATGGCAAGAGTGAGATCGTACGGTGCAACAAAAGAAGTAACGGGTTCATGCCATGTGTTTAAAGTCAGCGGTGTGAAAATCATGATAGACTGCGGAATGTTTCAAGGCTCAGATGAAGATAAAAATGAGGAAGCCTTTTATTTTGAACCTGCGAGTATAGACTATCTTTTAGTGACACATGCGCACCTCGATCATATCGGGCGTATTCCTAAGCTTGTAAAAGAGGGTTTCAAGGGAAAAATTTATGCTACCTCTGCCACTATGGATTTGGCGCAGATAATTTTGATGGACAGCGCAAAAATAATGAGTGAAGATTTTCAAACGCGTTATCGTAAAGCCTTGCGTAAAGGGAGAGAAAAAAAACTTTCAAAGCCGCTTTATCTGCCTTTGGATGTAGAAAAAACATTTCAATCTATAGAATGGGTGAACCCTGAATATGACAAATATTATGATTTATGCGAAGGTGTTAGCTTTATCTACCGTAATGCGGGTCATATATTAGGTTCTGCTTTTATAGAACTTTCATATATGGAAAATAGCGATTCGCATACCATAGTATTTTCCGGAGATATTGGCAACAATAACGGCTTGGTAATGCCTAATTTGAATAAATGCGATAAAACACAGAGCCTTTATGTGGAAACAACCTATGGAGACAGAGACCACAGGTCTATAGATGAGACACTTAAAGAATTTAAAGATGTTGTTGTAAAAACTTTAAATAATCACGGCAATGTCTTGATTCCCTCTTTTGCGGTGGAGAGAACACAGGAATTATTATGTATTTTGCGAGACATGTATGAAAGTGGCGAGTTGCCTAAATGTAAGGTCTTTTTGGATTCTCCAATGGCAACACGCGCTACGGTCGTGTATCGCAATTATGTTGAAGAACTGACAAATAAATGTCAGCAAAATGTTGAAGAAGACGGCACTGTTTTTAATTTTGACTCACTTATATATACCGAAACACCGGAAGCTTCAAAAGGTATCAATGATATAAAAAGCCGTGCTATTATCATTGCCGGAGCGGGCATGTGCAACGGAGGAAGAATTACACATCACTTCAAACATAGAATCTGGGATAAACGCAATGCCGTAGTTTTTGTAGGGTTTCAGGCGGAGGGAACACTCGGACGTGAAATAGTTGATGGAGCAAAATGGATAAATATTTTGGGTGAAGATATTATTGTCAAAGCTTCTATTCATACGATTAACGGTTTTTCTGCGCATGCTGACAGAGACGGAATTGTTGAGTGGATTTCAAGCATGAAAGATTTGCAAAAAGTATTTTTAGTGCACGGAGAATTAAAGAGTCAAAAATCATTTAAAAAGATGTTGAAAAAAGAGTTGAATTTGAATGCGCATATTGTATCTTTTAAAGAGAAAATAGTCCTTGATTAAGGACTATTTTTTAAAGTTTTGTATTTTTCAAACGCAAAGCATTAGCAATGACGGACACAGAGCTAAAACTCATGGCTGCCGCCGCGATGATAGGTGAGAGAACAATCCCGAAAAACGGATAGAGTACACCTGCTGCAACGGGAACACCTGCACTGTTGTAAACAAAAGCAAAAAAGAGATTTTGTCTGATGTTTTTCATCGTAGCACGAGAAAGTCTAAGTACCTTTACTATGCCAAGCAGGTCTCCTTTTATAAGAGTTACTCCCGCACTTTCTATGGCTACATCTGTCCCTGTCCCCATAGCAATACCGACATTAGCCTGTGCGAGTGCCGGAGCATCGTTAATGCCGTCACCCGCCATTGCAACAAGAGCACCTTTACTTTGAAGCTCTTTTATGACATCCGCTTTCCCGTCAGGTAAAACATTGGCATAGACTTCGGATATACCGAGTTTTTTAGCGACTGCATTGGCTGTAAATTCATTGTCTCCACTGAGCATTACGACTGTTATGCCTTCATCATTTAATGTTTGTACAGCTTCAACGGAAGTTTCTTTTATAGGGTCTTCTATAGCAATAATCGCGCAATAATTATCATCAATTGCCATAAAAATAATACCTTTGGCATCGTTTCGCATAGCATCTGCTTTTGCTTGAACGGCTTCAATGGAGACACCTTGTTCTTTTAAGAACTTTTCACTGCCTAAGAGTATCTTTTTGTCGTCAATTTGAGCGATAACGCCTTTGCCGGGAACTGCTTCAAAGTTGTCTACATTGATAAGTGCAATATTGGACTCTTTTGCATACTCTATAACGGACTGGGCAAGAGGATGTTCACTTGCTCTCTCTAGTGAAGCAGCATATTTTATGAGTTCGTTTGCATCATATCCTTCTGCTGTAAGAAAGTCAGTCACTTTTGGTTTTCCCTCTGTGAGTGTTCCTGTCTTATCTACTACCAAGGTATCTATCTTTTCCATTGTTTCTAAAGTTTTGGCATCTTTAATAAGTATACCCGAAAGTGCAGCGCGACCTGTTCCTACCATAATGGAAATCGGTGTAGCAAGTCCTAAGGCACACGGACAGGCAATGATTAAAACAGAAACCGCTGCGACAATTGCATAAGCGAGTTGTGGCGAAGGCCCCCAAATATACCAGCCTACAAAGGCAAGAACGGCGGAAATAACGACAGCAGGCACAAAATAACTCGAAACGGTATCGGCAAGCTGCTGAATCGGTGCACGAGAGCGTTGAGCTTGAGCTACCATTTGAACAATTTGGGCAAGCATCGTGTCTGAGCCTACTTTTGTTGCTTGCATAATAAGCGTACCGTTTTTATTAATAGTCGCGCCTATAAGCGTATCTCCTACTGTTTTTTGTACAAGAACAGGCTCTCCCGTTATCATAGATTCATCAATATTGCTTTGTCCCTCTACAACAACTCCGTCAACAGGGATTTTCTCTCCCGGTTTTACTCTGAGTTTATCTCCCGTATGGACGAGTTCAAGGCTTACATCTTCTTCATTTCCTGCCTCATCTATAATTCTATGTGCCTGTTTGGGTGCGAGGTTAAGTAATGTTTTTATAGCCGTATTGGTTTTGCTTCTTGCTCGAAGTTCAAGTACCTGTCCTAAAAGAACAAGGGCGGTAATAACAGCCGCTGCCTCAAAATAGACATGGACGACTCCCTCTTTCGTGTGCATAAGCGGTGGAAAAATCTCAGGAAAAAAGAGTGCGATTATACTGTAGATATACGCAGCTCCTACACCCATGGAAATTAGCGTAAACATATTTAAATTCCATGTTTTTATAGACTGATACCCTTTGACATAAAAAGGCCATCCACCCCAAAGAACGACAGGTGTTGCGAGAAAAAATTCAATCCACTGTATCGTTTGTGCACTCAGCCAAGAGGGAATATATTGTGGTGTTATATCGTTTACCATTGCAAGGATAAAAAGAGGAATAGAGAGCACCGTACTTATCCAAAAACGTCGACTCATATCTTCAAGTTCATCATTCTTTTCTTCTGCCTGTACGGTAATAGGTTCAAGGTGCATACCGCATTTTGGGCAGTCGCCCGGTTCATCACGAATAATTTCTGGGTGCATCGGACAGGTGTATTGCGTTTTAATCGTCGGGAGTGCTTCGACCTCTTTTTCTAAGGTCATACCGCATTTAGGACAGTTCCCCGGATGATTCTGGTGAATTTCGGGATGCATCGGACAGGTATAAAAGACATTGCCTATCTCACAAGAATCATCCACACAGTAAATATTATCTTCTTTATTCTGTTCACTCATAATACACCTCCAAATCAGTGTTTCAACTGTTCTTTTTTTCGTTTGTACTCTTCTTCGTCTATTTCTCCGTTTGCGTACTTTCTATCTAAAATATCTTGTGCAGATTCTCTGTCATTATTGTTATTGCCGTTAATAAAATAAAAAAGCGTAAAAATAAAAAGCAACGGAACAATCCATCCAAAACCCATACCAAAGCCCCAATCATGCATAATAAATCCTTGTTTTTTAAGCTTATAAAATATTATAGTGGGTGTTTGTGTAGTGTTTGTGTGTTAAAAAAAAAGCTTTTCCTCAGATTTTGGCTAAAACCAAAATCTAAGACCTATCGTTACATATGCTTCATCCAAAGGAGAAAAATTGCCTGTATTTCCGTAATTTTTACTCCATTCTACACCTATATAAGGTGCAAATTCTCTTTTTATTTCATATCGAAGACGTGCACCGAGCGTGATGTTCGAGATACCGGAACCATATGTCATTGACGGAGCATCTTTTGAGTAAGCATCCAGTGTAAACTTTGGTGTAAGGATGAGCTTTTGGGTAATGAGCGCTTCATATTCCATGTCTATTCGCAGGCCCAGATTGCCATCATCACCAAAAAGCAGAGCTGCTCTTGTTTCAAAAAAATAAGGTGCTAAACCTGAAAGTGCGATAACGCCCCATGTTTTATTTTTAGAGCCTGCAATGTCATAGTCAATTCCTGTCTGAATATCCCAAAAAGGAGCAATAGCATGTGCATAAAGAAGTTGATTTTCACTCTCGGCATTTGCGCCGTCTGCTTTTTCTCCTTCACTGTATATATAAATTTTGTTGAGGTCATAGCCTATGTACCCGTAGGTATCCCAGTAAAAGGTTTTTTCGCTGTTTGTCTGATACTCTAGGTTGTCTGCCGTAAAACTTGCACGTAAAATATCTCCGCCTCCTCCTGCAAAAGAGGCAGTCGACAAGGTGCTTAAAAGTGTTAATTTTATTATTGTATTTTTCATTATAAATCCTTTACGCCACTATGACTTTTCTAAACATATCTGTCATGTGGTAAAGAAAATGACAGTGATATGCCCATGCCCCTTTTGCATCAACGGTGACACGAAAACTGATTTTTGAACCAGGTTGTGAGATAATGGTATGTTTCTTTACTAAATGGTTCTCATCTCCCGTTTCCAAATCACTCCATAGTCCATGCAGGTGCATAGGATGGTTCATCATCGTATCGTTAATATAGGTAATTCGTAATCGTTCTCCATAATGAAATTCCAGCGGTTTTGCTTCATGGTAGGGGATGCCGTTAATTGACCACATGTAACGCTCCATATTGCCTGTAAGATGCAGAACTATTTCTCTGTCTGGGTACCTGTCCTCTTTGGTGGAGGCAAGAGAACGTAAATCTGCATAGCAGAGAACTTTTCTGCCGTTGTTACGCAGTCCGACTCCCGGATCATCAAGTCTGTACTGTGGATTCATTGCCCGCATAGTGGTGCTTACATCCCATTTTATAGGTAGTTTAGTTAAAGGAATGGTTTTTTTCATAGACTTCATAGGCTTTTTTATGGACATATTCATATTGTTCATTTTTGCCATATCTTTACTCATGCCCATGTCTGCAAGAGTAAGTGCCTGACGCTTATCAAGTTTTGGTACATCTGCTAAAATATTTACGTCCGTTGAGAGATTTCCAAGTGCATACCCGCTTCTGTCTATGCTTTGGGCAAATATTGCATAGGCTTTGTCATCTTTTGGCTCTATGATAACATCA
>JAMORM010000202.1 GCA_027063585.1 Sulfurimonas sp.
TGTGTTAAATCCTCTGCATTCCCTCCGTGACGATCAAATGCATCTTTTGCTCCCTCTACAAGTCTGTCCACTATAAAATGGTTCCATCTTGTACTTACTATGGCAATTTTTTTGCCATTTACTACTTTTAATTTACCTTCAATCAAATTCATTGTTTTCCTTTATTTTATGTCTTGGATTTTTTTAATTTTTTCTATCAGATTTTCTAATTCGTCTAATTTTACCATATTTGGACCGTCACTCAAAGCACTACTTGGATCAAAATGCGTTTCAAAGAAAAATCCATCTACACCCACGGCTGCTGCCGCACTTGCAAGGTATGGCACCATTGAACTGTCTCCGCCTGTCTTTCCGCCGAGTGCTCCAGGCATTTGCACAGAATGTGTTGCATCAAAAATTACCGGGGCGAATTCTCTCATTATTACCAGTGAACGCATATCAACAACGATATTGCCATACCCGAAAGAGCTGCCTCTCTCTGTCAGATACACACCATGCTTTTGCGAATTTTCATAACTCACCTCATCGCATCCTCGTGTTTTAAGTACTTTCATTACAGAATATCTCATATCGGGAGGATTAATAAACTGCCCTTTTTTAATGTTTACCTCTTTGTCTGTTTTTGCACAGGCTACCAGTAAGTCTGTCTGGCGACATAAAAATGCCGGAATCTGCAACATATCGACTACTTTTGCAACAGTTGCCACTTGCACAGTCTCATGCACATCCGTAACCACTTTATAACCAAAATCGTCTTTGACTTTTTGCAAAATCCGAAGCCCCTCATCCATACCAAGCCCGCGAAAAGAGTCCAGTGACGTTCTATTTGCTTTGTCAAAACTCGCTTTAAAATAAAAGTCTATTGCTGCATCTTCTTGATATTTTTCTAATGCTTTTGCTATTTTGAAAATATTTTCTTCACTCTCAATAACACAAGGACCTGCTAAAAGTTTCATAATATATCTGCCTTTAAAAAATATAGCTTATTATAGCTAAATGATTTTAATCTCTACTTATCACGTGCAACCATAATTCCTGCCACTATAATCAAAACTATCCCCAATATCGTTACAAGCGAAGGAAAAGCATCTCCCAAAAAAAGACCGACTATAATGGAAAAAAGTATGTTTGTGTAACTCACAGCACCAGCGATTCCGGCTTTTGTCTCTCCGTACGCTTTTGTCATAAGGACCTGCGAAATAGTAGCAAAAACACCCATTGCCAGAACATAAAACCAGACAATACCGTGAGGCATAACAAATTTTCCAAGCATAAAGTCAAGCTCGGGGAAATTGAAATATGGAGAAACTAAAAAGAGCACAACTGGACCGATTGTCCCTGTAAGCATAAATGAAAGTACAATGGCTCTCGTGTCATAATAACTCTTTAACTCCCGTACAGAAGTATATGCAAGTGCCGCTCCTACACCGCTGAAAATTCCAAGTAAATCATATTTTGAAAATCCTACACCACTGGGCTGTGTAATAAAAAGTATGCCTATAAAACCTATAAAAATTGCAATCCAGCCTTTATAGGAGAGTTTTTCACTCAAAAATAGCCAGGCAAAAATCGCCGTAAATATAGGCGATGTCTTTGAGTAAGTCATAGCATCGCCAAGTGGAATATGAGCAATATTATAAAAAAATGCCAGCAGTGCAACAAAACCCATAAAACCTCTAAAAAAGAGTAAAAAAGGCTTACCTCCCGGATGTTGCATCGGCTTTTTCAAAACAGCAATGCCTACCAATATGACACCGGCAATATTTCTAAAAAAAACAACTTCAAGCGAGCTCATGTGCTGACTTGCAAGTTTTGCAAAAGCACCCATTATGGCAAATGTAAAGCTTGCAATAAGCATATATTGCACGCCCTTGTTTAAATTTTTAAAACGTTTCATAAATGAAATTATAACCACTTAAGCTCTTTTTAGATAAATTAATAAAAAAGGTCAAAGAATGAATGAGTTTGAGTTAGGCAAATTTCAACCATACCTTTGAGTTTCTTTCAAATCTCGGTGTCTTGTTCCTGCTTTTTTCACTATTGTTAAGACTTTGGCCAGAAGAGGCACGCCATGAAAACTAATCAAAAATGGTATACAAAAAATATTCAAGATGTGGTTGCATTCTTTGACACTAATATTAAGACAGGTTTAGAGAGTGAAAAAGCCGAAGAAGCATTAAAAACGTACGGTTACAATGAACTTAAACGCATCAATAAAACACCTTGGTATATAATATTTTTACGTCAATTCACGGACGTTCTCATTCTTATACTCTTTGTTGCTGCTGGAATTTCAATAGCTATAGGTGAAATGGGTGATGCTATCACTATTTTAGTCATTATTGTGCTCAATGGCATTCTCGGTTTTATTCAAGAGTTCAAAGCCGAAAATGCTATTGAAGCGTTAAAAAAGATGCTGCATCCTACATGTAAAGTGTTAAGAGATGCAAAAGAACAGATTATTGATGCAAAACTACTTGTTCCCGGTGATATAGTCCTCCTTGAAATAGGTGACAGAATACCTGCTGATTTAAGACTTGTAGAGAATTTTAATTTAAAAGTAGATGAAGCATCTTTAACCGGAGAATCTGCTCCCGTATCAAAAAATACACAAAGCTTGAGAATAGATACACCTCTTGCCACGCAATCAAATATGGCGTGGATGGGAACATCCGTCGTTAATGGCGGAGGCACGGGAATAGTCGTTGAAACAGGAATGAATACACAATTTGGGAAGATTGCATCAATGACACAAAACGTTGAAACAGAACCCACTCCTTTACAAAAAAAACTGGCAATTTTAGGTAAAAAACTAGGCTTATACTCTGTCGGGATTTCTGTATTGGTAGCACTCATAGGATGGCTTCTTGGCAAAGATCTTCTTGAAATGTTTCTCACAGGTGTTGCTCTGGCTGTTGCCGTTGTCCCAGAAGGTTTACCTGCTGTTGTAACCATTACACTTGCCCTTGGCATCAAAGCAATGGCAAAGAAAAAAGCACTTTTAAGACGTCTACAAGCTGCTGAAACACTCGGAGCAGCCACAATAATATGTACAGACAAAACAGGAACACTGACACAAAACCAAATGACTGTAAAAAAGATTTGGCTTGCTTCTTCTAAAGAAATTGATGTCACAGGAAGCGGGTATGATCCTGCCGGTCATTTTGAAGTAGATGGAAAAAAATTTGACTATAAGCATGATCCAGATTTACTAATGCTTCTAAAAACTGCACTTATATGCAACCACGCAAAAGTACAAAAAAATGATTCTGAATGGGAAGCAATCGGAGAACCGACAGAAGCGGCATTAATCGTCGCTGCCTACAAAGCATGGCTTCATGATGATGCTACACGAAAAACTATCAGTGAGTTTTCATTTAATTCTATACGTAAACGCATGAGTGTTATAGTTCATGATAAAGATTCTGTAGTTGCTTATGTCAAGGGGGCTCCGGAGATAATTCTTGAGAGAAGCAGCAATTATTTCAAAAACGGCCAAATTGTTCCTTTAGATAATTCCCACAAAAAAGCGATAAAAAATGCCTACGAGACAATGGCTAAGCATGGTCTGCGAACATTAGCTATTGCTTTTAGGAAACTCCCTAGTGATACAACATTATCGCAAGAGAGTGTTGAGAATGAACTTACTATATTAGGTATAGTAGGTATTATTGATCCACCTCATGAAGAGGTGCCTGATGCTATAAAAATGGCGCAGACTGCCGGTATCAAAGTCATTATGATAACAGGTGATAATCCCGATACAGCACTGGCAATTGCCAATTCAATTGGTTTAAAAATCAAAAAAGCCATCACCTCTAATAATTTATTAAAAATGAGCGATGAAACTCTACAAAAAGAGCTCAATGGAACCGTCCTTTTTGCAAGAGCCAGACCCGAAGACAAACTCAGAATCGTAAAAATTCTCAAAAACACAAATGAAATAGTTGCCATGACCGGAGACGGCGTTAATGATGCTCCTGCCCTTAAAGAGGCCGACATCGGTATTGCAATGGGAAAAAAAGGCACCGATGTTGCCAAAAGTGCTTCGGATATGGTGCTGAGTGATGACAACTTTGCATCTATTATTAATGCGGTACGCGAAGGCAGACGCGAATATGACAATATTCAAAAATTTGTACTTTATCTTTTATCATCAAACAGTGGGGAAGTCATTGCAATTTTTATCAATCTATTAATAGGCGGACCGCTTATACTCATTCCTGTTCAAATACTTTGGATGAACTTAGTCACTGACGGTATGACAGCTGTTGCACTTGGCGTTGAACCGGCTGAAAAAGGGATTATGAAACGACCTCCAAGGGCAGTAGAAGAGCCTATTTTAGACCGATACGGCATCACGATGATTGCTCTGCTGGGCAGTTATATAGGGTTGGCTACCCTTTGGTTATTTCATTATTACATAGCAAAAGACCCGCAGGGAGGTGTTGTTCTTGCACAGACTGTTGCTTTTACAGGGATTATTATATTAGAAAAAGTAAATGTATTAAATTATCGTTCCACACGCGAACCAATGACAAAAATAGGTTTTTTTGCCAACAAGTGGCTTTTACTCGCGATTTTTTTTACAGTAAGCTTGCAGCTATGTGCAGTTTATGTACCATTTTTACAAAACGCACTTCATACTACAGCTATGGGTTGGAAAGACTGGGGAATAATTTTACTCGTTGCAATGCCGATATTTATACTCACTGAAATATATAAATGGATAAGATTTAAATAACGCGTATGATTTATAATGCTATTTACTTGTGCATAGTATAATCCTATTTATAATTATTATTAAGGATTTTTATGTCAAATATCATACTTTTTGCACTGCTTGGCGCTGTGTTTTACTACATTTTTAAAAGTTACTCCAAGTTCACAGCACAATATTCACAAGAGGCATTTAAAGATTTTTCTGTTTCCTATAAATCACTCAAAAACAGTGACTTAGGTCTTTTTGTCGCCCTTGTTGCCAAAGTGGCAAAGGCTGACGGGCATGTGGATGCCCTTGAAGCGCAGCTTATCGGCATTATGTTTGATGACATAGCGAAAGTATTTCCCGAGCCTCAAAAAACAAAAGAGATACTCAAACAAATTTTCAATGAAGAAAAAGAACATCTTGAGAACACGGAGCAAATCGCACACACACTCGCCCGAGCATTAAAACGCAATAAAGCCCAACAAGAACAATTTATGGGCTTTCTTATACAGTTGGCTTTTGCAGACGGTGAAGTCACCCAAAGCGAAGAAAATATTCTTGCTGCCATTGCCGAAGCATTTGAATTTAATCCAAACAAATACCATGCCATTTTTGACCAGTTTGAAGCAATGATGAAAAACGTGCATCCGCAGGCAACACTTGATGATGCTTATAAAGTTTTAGGCGTCAATAAAAATGATGATATGACAACCATTAAAAAAGCTTACAGAAAACTCGTACGACAGTACCATCCTGATATTATCAAATCACAGGGTAAAAGTGAAGAGTACATTAAAGAGGCAACCGCAAAAACACAAGAGATAAATCAGGCCTATGAAATGATAAAAAAAGCAAGAGGATAAAATATGAAATTTTCATTGCTATACTTATCTGTTTTTATAAACTTCTTAAATGCATCACAAAGCGGTTCTTTACTTTTTCACGGCAACTGTACTACCTGTCATTTTGAAACAAAAGCTGTTTCTGCTCCATCAATGATGGAAGTACGTAAAAGATATTTGAGTGCATTTCCCGAGAAAAAAGATTTTATAAAGCAGATGAGCCAATGGGTACAAAAACCGAGCGAAACGACTTCAATTATGCAAGATGCCATAGATAAATATGAACTGATGCCAAATCTTGCTTTTGAAAAAGAAGTTTTACGAGATATAGCTGAGTATATTTATGAAACAGACTTTACAAAACAACATGACGGACATTCACTTAAATAAGTACCTATCCAAAAAGAATACCAATTATCAGCGATAAGAAAATAGTTCTAGTGATAGGTAGATTTTTGAAGAACTAACTGGTTAATTCAAGAAAATCTAACGACACAATAGGAGTGTTTTCTTATCACCCGTAGGGAAACTCAAAAAAGCAACTACTGACTTCGTTAAAAACTCTTAAAGCTACCAGTAGCTTTTGCAAGTTTTTGCCTTGCATTAGTTACTTTTTTGAGTTTCTGATAGTTGGTATTCTTTTTGGATAGGTACTTAAAATCTTTCTCCCAAAAAAATTCTACCCAGACGTTTGCTTCATTTATCCAAAAATCTGGCTCGCATATTGAGCTTTTTTTATAAAAAAGCGCACAAGATTTAAATGCAACATGTGGAAAATTTTCCTTTAAATAGTTCATAATAAAGTCAAGTGTTTCTCCACTGTCTGCAATATCGTCCACAACAAGAACTTTTTCAACACCTTTTAAACTACATTCCCCAAAGAGTGACAGCTCTTCTCTTTTACATGTATTGTCATAAAGTTCCGTTCTTATACTTTGCACATCTCGAATATTTAAGCCTTCTGCCATACAATGTGCCAGAGTAAGCCCACCTCGTGCAACAGCGATTATTGCCTCTGCTTCAAAAGTTCTCACCTCTAAAATAAGTTTTCCTGTATCATTTCTAAAATTTTCATAAGAATAGTAGCGTTTCAATATTTTCCTTAGTATAGGTAAAGATTTATGATAGTATACTATATGCAACTTTAATAAAAAGGTACTGTTTATGACTAAAATAATTAAAAACATAATTACATTAACTCTCGTTGCAGCAGCAATCACAGGATGTAGCTCTAAAAAAGCCGAACCAAAAAAGAAAGAAATATATACGCCTACCTTTACATGTAAACAAGAAGGCGTAGCAGCTCCAAGATGGACTTGTATTCCTGAAGTGCCAGGGTATTATGCAGGTGTCGGTGTCGCTGAAAAAAGTGCGGCAGGTATTGCACATATGCGTCGAGTGGCTTTAATGAACGGTCGTTCTGATCTGGCACAACAGATAGAGAGTAAAATCAAAGACAAAATGGAAGGTTTTACAAGAGCTACCGGAAATGGTTCAGATGAAACAGTTGACAAAGTAACGACAGCCGTCACAAAACAGGTGGCAAAAGTTGATTTAAAAGATTCAAAAGCTATTGATATGTGGAACGCTCCATCGGGTGCAATTTATATGCTCGTTACTGTTCCCCAAGCAAATGTCAATAAAGAAGTAAAAAAAGTTTATAAAGAAACAGTAAATTCAAGCTTTAAAAATAATAATGCACTTTGGCAGCAGTTTCAATCAAAACAGGCTTTGGAGAATTTAGACAAAGAATTTCCAACTGAGTAAAATTTACTGTAAAGCTTAAAAGGCAAGGTTAAAACCTTGCTTCCGAAAAACATCAAAATTTCTCTTATTATTTAGCTATAATTTCAAAAATATTTTATAACTCTTTACAAGTTTACAAGGTTCACTCATGAAAAAAATCGCAATTATTGGCCGTCCAAATGTTGGAAAAAGCTCACTTTTTAATCGTTTAGTCAAAAAACGTGATGCAATCACATCTGACCTTGCCGGAACAACCCGTGATGTAAAACGGAAAACGGCTGTCATAATTGACAAAGAGGCTGAACTTTTAGACACAGGCGGACTCGATAAAGGCTGCGAACTCTTTGATAAAATCAAAGAAATGTCACTAAAAGCTGCATATAAAGCAGATATCATCCTTTTTATGGTTGACGGCAAAGGTCTTCCCGAAGAAGAAGATAAAAAACTTTTTTATGAACTTCAGACTATGGGTAAAGATATTGCATTGGTTGTCAATAAAATCGATAATGACAAGATGAAAGAAAAACTTTGGGAGTTTTATGAGTTTGGAACAGATGCCATATTTGGTATTTCTGTAGCACATAACAGAAACACTGTTGAGTTGCTTGACTGGATATATGACAAACTGCCTGAGAGTGACCTTGTAAAAGAGGAAGAAGACACTGTTCAAGTCGTTGAAGAAAAAGAAGAAGAACTCGATGATGAAGAATTTTTCTCACAATACGCTGAAGACGAAGAGGATGACGGTTATATTTACTGGGATGAAGAAGAAGTAGAAGACAACTCAATTTTTGCACAAAATGACCGTATCAAAGAGTTTGATGAAAACGATATAAACCACATTAAAATTGCTATTATTGGTCGCACCAATGTGGGAAAAAGTTCTCTGCTGAATGCACTTTTAGGCGAAGAACGTTCCGTTGTCAGCTCCGTTGCAGGCACAACGATTGACCCTATAGATGAAACTATAGTCTACAAAGATAAACAGCTTACTTTTGTTGACACGGCGGGGCTGCGCCGCCGCGGTAAAATTGTAGGTATTGAAAAATTTGCATTGATGCGTACAAAAGAGATGCTTGAAAATGCCAATATGGCACTTGTTGTTTTAGATGCAAGTGAACCGTTTTTGGATTTAGATGAAAAAATAGCAGGACTTGTCGATCAAAACAGACTTGCCTGTATCATAGTGCTCAATAAATGGGATATAGCCAAAAGAGAAGAGCACGATAAAATCATCAAAGAGGTTCGTGACAGGTTTAAGTTTTTAGCATATGCTCCTATCATCACTCTTTCTGCGAAAAGTCATCAAAGAGTTGATAAACTCCATGATATGATTTTAGAAATCAATGAAAACTATTCACAAAGAATTACCACATCGCAGCTTAATGAAGTAGTAGAGCGTGCACTTCGCCGTCATACTCTTCCAAGTATGCACGGGCAGGTTATTCGTATCTACTATGCAACGCAGTATGAAACACGACCACCGAAGATTGCCATAGTGATGAACAAGCCGAAAGGGCTGCATTTTACCTATAGGCGTTACCTCACAAATAAACTCCGTGAAGCATTTAATTTTACAGGAACACCGCTGCTTTTTAAAGCTAAAAAACGCGGAGACAAATAGATGAGCTATGCACTCGCTTTTACATTTTTACTTGGCGGGCTCGGGCTCACTGCTTTGAGCATTTATTTTTATAAAAAGATGAAAGAGGAAGAAGAGAAAAAAGCTTCCAAATAAGATGACAATAGGTCATCTTAAAAAGGTTTAAGTACGACCATTGCCACAATTACAAGCATTAAAATTGTAGGTATTTCATTATACATTCTAAAAAACTTTCCACTTTTACTGCATCTGTCTTCTAAAAGTTGTTTTCTGTAAATATTCATAGAATAAAAATCTATAATCAAAAAAAGTACAAATAAAAGCTTTACATGTAACCACGGAGCACTCATCCAGTTGCCAAGATAAATAAGTCCTGCACCACTCAATATGGTTGCCCACATGGATGGAACGCCTATATATTTAAACAACTTCATTTCCTGAATTTTTACTACTTTGACAAAACCTTCATTTGCAATATTTTCAGTATGATAAACAAAAAGTCTAGGCAAATAAAATAAAACTGCAAACCATGAAATGAAAGAAATTACATGAAACCATACTATCCAATTATACATCAACAAACACCTAAAAGTTTTTTTCTACATAAATACACTCATAGTTTGAACCACCGTGTTTTACATTGTGAATAGTACCAAAAATACCTGAACGATGCTTTAATAAAACACCAACATATGTTTCATTGAGTGCTTTATACTTAATAAGTTTTCCAAGGTCAAAATCAAGACTAACATCCAAATAATTTAAATAGTGTGAATTGTTATCATTATGAAGTTGTGCATCAATTTGTTCAATTTCCAAAATACGATTTGTATAAGAGACACCTTCACCCAAACCAAACCGCACTCTATTTTTCCAAAAATCAATATTATAATAAGCTTTTATATAAAGGTCTGCACCATATATATCATCTTGAATTGTTTCTTCATAATATGTCAATCCGCCTTTGAGATATAAATCTATCGGCCAGTCAAAGAGATCTTTCTTTAATAGATACCCTCCATCAAGATTGTAAGCTTTTAAATCATCTCTATATTGTCCAAAACTTCCCGTTGCTATATCAGCAGCAGAATATAATGTAGGTTTCCCCACGGCCATTCTCATTGAATAATTATTCTGTGCAGCAATCAGATTCAGCCCTAAAAGTAATAATAGTAATAATTTCATATATTCTCTTGCCTTATACGTCTATAGGTTCTAAATCTTTAATAGAAGGACCTTTATGATCTGTCACTTTGTCATGAAGACGACGAAGTGCTTTATTTGCACGGTCAATGGCAACATCAATAGCTGCATCTAAATCTTGATGATGTTCACTGATTATTATAGGAGCTGCATGAGCTACATGAATTTCAAATTCAACTAATACTCCACCTTTTTCAGGAGAAAGCATACAATTTACTCTTGTAATATCCAAAGAAAACTTTTTAAATTTTTCAACACCTTGCTCTATATGTGCCTTTTTCTCATCAGTTAGCGTTATATCTTTTGAACGAATTTGTACTATCATCCTCAATCCTTTAATGTAAAGCCATAAGGCTTAATTATATTTAACTATATAATAGCAAAATAAAGCTGAGATGGGTATAATACGCCTTAAAAAATCAGGAATATAAATAATGAGAGTTTTAACAGGTATTCAACCCTCAGGTGATTTACATATAGGAAACTATTTTGGCTCAATAAAACAGATGGTCGATGCGCAAAATAATAATGACACTTTTGCTTTCATAGCCAACTACCATGCACAGACAAGTGTTAAAGATGGCAAAAAACTCGCCGAACTTACAATGCAGTCAGCAACAGATTTTTTAGCGCTTGGCATTGATGCGCAAAAATCAACCTTTTGGGTACAGTCCGATGTCAAAGAAGTACTGGAACTTTACTGGGTACTTTCATCTTTCACGCCTATGGGACTGCTTGAGCGTGCACACAGTTATAAGGATAAAACTGCAAAAGGAATAGCCGCCAACCATTCGCTTTTTTCTTATCCTGTATTAATGGCAGCCGATATTTTGCTCTATCAACCCGATATTGTTCCTGTGGGAAAAGATCAGATTCAACATGTTGAAATTGCCCGGGATATTGCCATAAAATTTAATAATGAATACGGCGACATTTTTAAACTCCCAGAGTATAAAATAGAAGCAAATGTCGCAACAGTTCCCGGTACCGACGGACAAAAAATGTCAAAAAGTTACGGCAACACTGTCAATATATTTGGTGAAGAGAAAAAGCAGCTTAAAACCATTAAAAAAATCGTTACCGAAAATGTCCCGATGGAAGCACCAAAAGAGTATGAAAGCTGTAATGTTTACAATATGGCAAAACTCTTTTTAAATGAAAATGAGTGTCAAGAACTGCAAGAGAGATACAAGAGAGGCGGTGAAGGCCATGGGCACTTTAAACTTTACCTGCATGATATAATTTGGGAGTATTTCAAACCTTATAGAGAAAGAAGAGAATATTATGCAGCACATCAAGATGAAGTAAGGGATATACTTAAATTAGGTGCAGCAAAAGCACAAGAAGTGATACTGCCTATGATAGATAACATTCGGAGTTTAACAGGGATTAAATATTAGATTATTTTCATAAATTAAGTTATAATATTCATTAATAAAAATAATAGGACAATGAAATGCGTTTAATTTTACTAACTCTACTTTTACTCATGAACGTGGAGGCTAAATCTTTATTTAGCAATGATACACAAGCTCAAACAAGTAAATATGTTGATAATTTAAAAGATCTAATTATAGCAACACAAAAGACGAGAGGTTTAACAAACTCTTACTTAAACGGGAATACCGCGGCTATGCTTCTTGTTTATTCAAGCAGAGATGATATGAAAAAAGCAATAGGCAATATGGAAAGCTTCTCCCTTGCAGCAGATCCCGTTATAAACAACAGAGCAACTTCTATTTCTCAGACATTAATAAAACTCAATCGAAAAGCTTTCAAACGCAAACCTCAGGAAATTTTTGATGCCTATACAGAACAGATTGATGAAATACTTATGCTTGCACAAAGCGTCAATAAGCGAACTGCAAAAGATTTGACTCCTTTTGGAAAAGAGATTTCTGCTACTATGATGGAAGTTATGCTTCCTATGACTGAATACACAGGACGCTTGAGAGGTTTTGGAGCAGGTTTGGCAGCAAAAGGAAAAGCTACAAAAAAAGATCTTGAAAAAATCGCATCTTTAAGTTATCAGTTAAAATCTTTAAATCAAAAACTACAAAAGCAGATGTCCACTATTGCAACAAAATACCCCGACAAATTGCCTGCAAATATTCAAAAAGAGTTAGCTTCGCTGGATATGGATGTAAAAGCATATGCTTCTTATGCCCAAAAACACTTTACAAAAGATCCAAAAAATATTGACCCTGACACATATTTTGAGCGTGGAACAAAACTGATTTCTACAATAATTCAAGTATATAACAGTGCCAATCAAGCTGTTTTAGAAGATTCTAAAGGATGGTTCTAAAAACCATCCTTTTAGGAGGAGAAGTGCTTATTTTTGTTTATCAAGCCAGACCATAAGCCCTTTTTGTGCATGTAGTCTGTTTTCTGCCTCACTAAATACTATATCAGCATTATCTTCAAGTAACTCTTCGCTTACTTCCTGACCGCGATATGCCGGAAGACAATGCAATAACTTCGCCTTTTTATCGGCAAGGCACATCATTAAACCATCTACCATAAACCCTTTGAAATCTTTGATGCGCTGTTCTTTTTCATCTTCTTGTCCCATAGAAGCCCAGGTGTCTGTTGTCACAATTGTAGCACCACGTATTGCCTCTTTTGGGTCTGTCATTACTTTTATAAGGGCACCACTCTCTTTTGCCATATCAAGTGCATCACGTAAAACGGCTTCATCAACTTCATAACCCTTTGGTGTCGCAATGCGAAGTTCAAAGCCAAGTTTTGCCGCAAGCATTAACCAAGAGTTCGTCATATTATTGCCATCACCGACATAGGCTACAACAGCATTCTCAGCCAAACCAAACTCTATCATAGTCATATAATCAGCCAAGAGCTGTACCGGATGGTAAGAGTCTGTTAAACCATTGATAACAGGTACTTTAGAATACGAAGCAAACTCTTCTATCATGGAGTGCTCGAATGTTCGGATCATCACCATGTCACACATACTAGAAATTACTCGTGCCGTATCTTTGACTGGTTCACCACGTCCCAAGTGAATATCACGATTTGAAAGGAAAAGTGCATGCCCTCCGAGTTGAAACATACCAGTTTCAAAGCTCACACGCGTTCTTGTTGAACTTTTTTCAAATATCATAGCAAGTGTCTGCATTTGTAGCTCTTTTTTATAAATACCGGCTTTTAAATCTTTTTTTATTTGTAGTCCGATATTTATAATCTCTAAAATCTCTTCTTTGCTAAAATCTTTGAGTGTTAAAAAATGTCTCACAATATATTCCTAATTTTTATTTATGGGCTATTTTAATATACTTTTCTTTAAATTAGCTATTTTTTAGCAATTTGGCAACTTCTTTTGCATGATATGAGATGATTATATCTGCACCTGCTCGTTTAAATGCTATCATCGTTTCCATCACGACCCGTTCATAATCTATCAAATCGTTCATACCCGCAATTTTTAACATTGCATACTCACCGCTCACATTATACACAGCCATAGGCAGTGAGGTATTATCTTTTATCTCTCGCACAATGTCTAAATAAGCAAGTGCCGGTTTTACCATTAAAATATCAGCACCCTGTTCTTCATCACTTATACTCTCCGCAATCGCTTCGCGACGGTTTGCCGGGTCCATTTGGTATGATGCACGATCGCCAAAACTAGGAGTTGATTCAGCCACATCACGAAACGGTCCATAGTACCCGCTTGCAAATTTTGTAGAGTAGGACATAATAGGCAGATCTTTATACCCTGCTCTGTCAAGTGACGTGCGCAGTGTTTGTATAATCCCATCCATCATACCCGAAGGCGCTATCATATCGGCTCCGGCTTTTGCATGAATAATTGCCTGTTGCCCGGAAATTTCCAGGGTTGCATCATTATCAACCGTTTCATGTACCTCATCAATAATGCCACAATGTCCATGATCGGTATACTCGCAAAAACACAAATCTGTCACGACAAACATATCGGGATGTGCTTTTTTTATTGCTCTTACCGCTGAAGCAATAATGCCGTGTTCACACAAAGCATCACTGCCTATAGAATCTTTTACATCAGGAATACCAAAAAGAATAATAGAGTAAATTCCCAACTCTTTTAATTCTTGACACTCTTTTACAGCCACATCTATACTCATTTGATATACGCCCGGCATTGAAGCCACTTCTGTTTTAATATTCTCACCACTGCGAACAAAAAGTGGGTAAATAAAATCATCTACACTCACATGTGTCTCTCTTACCAGTGCACGAAGATGCTTATTTAAACGGGTTCTACGAAATCTTTGAAACATTTTAAACCTTTTTTTTGCTATAATAATTCTTACTAAAATATTTTACCCTTTTAAAGATTAAATAATGAATATAAAAATTTCCGACATAGCAAACTTACCTTCACGTTTTGGTGATTTTAAAGTACAAGCCTTCAAACAAGGGCAAAAAGAACATCTTGTAATTGCGGCGAAAGAATTAGCCGAAGTGCCCATAGTGCGCGTTCATTCTGAATGTCTTACGGGTGATGCCATCGGCAGTTTAAAATGCGACTGTCGTGACCAGCTGGAATATGGACTCAAAATGGCAGATGAAACAGGCGGTATAGTCATCTACCTGCGACAAGAAGGGCGTGACATTGGTCTTTTAAACAAAATAAATGCCTATGCCCTCCAAGATAAAGGACTCAACACAGTAGAAGCCAACCATCAACTTGGTTTTGCTGCTGATGAGAGAACTTATGAAGCTGTTACCTTTATTCTCAATCACTACAATATTAAAAAAATAAAACTGCTTACGAATAATCCGGACAAAATAAACTCTATCAGCGGCGTTGAAATCGTTGAGCGAATTCCTATCATTATGCAACCAAACAAACACAATGCCGGCTATCTGGATGTCAAACGCGATGAGATGGGACATCTCTTATAAAAATTAATGAAATTTTGATACACTGAGTGCCTGAACTCTTCTTTGGCTTGCATCAAGCACTCTGAGTAAATCTTTTGTAATATGTTCAAGCTCTTTATAATAGACTTTAGATCTTTCAAGCTCTAAATCATTAATTTTATGTATCCCAAAAAATTTTGAAAAAAATCCCTCATCCTTTTCATGCATAAAAATAGCATGAATTTTAGCATATTGTATATGCCAAGCTTCATGTATCATATCTAGATTTTCATAAAACTGAACCCCTAAAATATTTTTCACTCTCTCTTTATCACCATAGAGCCACTGGCCAAATTCGCACTTCATTTTAGAAACAGATGTTAAGTTATCAACATGTTTACCCTCAATCAAAGACTCTACTTTAGCCATTTGTTTTATATGTGCCTCTCGGGCATGTTCAATTGCATTAATTGTTTCTTGTTTATTCATATCATTTAACCTTATAAAGTACTTTATATTATTACATAAAATTTCTAAGTTTACGCATCCATTTAAGAAAAATCATTATATAATCTTAAAAATTAAAAAAAGGAATCTAAATTGAAACATCCAGAACCAATTAATAATGAAATAAAATTAAATCCAAAAAAATATATAGTTTCAAAAACAGATCCCAAAGGGATAATCGAATACGGCAATGATTATTTTGTAGAAATCTCAGGATACAAAGAAGCTGAACTCATTGGAAAACCTCATAGTATTGTGCGACATCCAGACATGCCAAAAATTGTATTCAAAATGATGTGGGACAGAATCAATGAGGCAAAAAATATTATAGCCGTCGTAAAAAACCTTGCTAAAGATGGCAGTTATTATTGGGTAATTACCGAGTTTGAACCAAAAATAGATCCAATTACAAATAAAATTATTTCACATACCGCTTTTAGAAAAGCTGCTCCGCAAAAAGCAGTAAATACGATGGCACCAATTTATGAAAAATTACTTGAAATTGAAAAAGACGGTGGCATGGAAGCAAGTGAAAAATATCTCCGAGGCTTTTTTGAAGAAAAGAAAATCAGTTATGATGATTTTATTGATGAGCTCATAGGCAATAAAGGCTTGTTTAAAATTTTCTTTAGTGCTATGAAAAAGCTCTTTTCATAAAAGCTCTTTATTCAAATTTACATTCAATTAAATGAAATTCAGATAAAATATCTTTTACAAAGGATATTTTATTGGATTTAAAAACAACACTCGCTAGTGAAAAGATAGATTTACCAAATGATTTTTTTCAGAAAGTGCAAAAATATAAAGAACATCTCTTTAAGTGGAATAAAATTCACAACCTGACAGGTGCTAAAACTGAGCAGACTTTAAATGAATTCATTTATGACGCCGTATTTCCCGTTAGTTTTTTACCAAAAGTAGACTCTCTTATGGATATTGGAACAGGAGCAGGCTTTCCGGGAATGATTTTAGCATTTGCACTGCCTGAAACTAAAGTCACACTGGTAGAACCTTTAACAAAACGGGCAAGTTTTTTACAGTTTATCAAAGCCGATTTGGAACTTAAAAACGTCAACGTTGTTAAAAAGCGGGTTGAAGATATGAAAGCGCAAGTATTTGAGCTTATTACATCCCGTGCCGTAACCGATACAAAAATGCTTTTAAACTTAAGTAAAAATTTTCGAGATGAACACTCAAAACTGCTTTTTTATAAAGGCGAAAAAGTTTTTGAAGAAATAGATATAAATCTCGACATGCAACATAAAATTATAGAAACAAAAAACAGACACTATTTACTTCTAGGAGAAGATTTATGATACTAAAACTACTTATAATTGTCGGCGTCATTGCTGCTGTTTACTTCCTCTTTTTTAAAACAAAACCGGAGGCAAAAGTCTCAAAAAAAAGTGCAAAAAAAGAGTCTAAAAAACTTGATGCCGATGAAATGGTTGAGTGTGCAACCTGCGGTGTTTATGCGGAAGTTGAAGAGTGTATTCTCAGTAACGGAAAGTACTATTGTTCTCGTGAATGTCTTGCAAAGGCAGAATAATGCTCTTTTTCGGTCATAGATTTATTAAAAGTGAAAAATTTTATCATGTATTTGATATAGATACTATTCTTCAAACACCGCCTTCTTCAATTATTTACTTAGAGTTTAATGAAAAAAACCTTGATATTATTGAGTACCTTAACAAAAATAGTATAAAATTTACACTAAAAGTCAAAAATATAACAGAGTTAATGTATGCATCTGCTTTAGAAGCCGACTTTATACACGTAGAACAAAAACTTGCAAAAACAGCACAAAAAATTGCTGAAAACTATCTATTTGACGCGAAAATCTTAATACATATAGACAAAGAAGAGGAGATAGAGGAGGTAGCACTTTTAGGCATAGACGGTGTTATTTTTGCAGAGGCGATTGTAAAGATTTCCTAAATAATCGTTCTTGGAATCTTTTCTTTTAAAGATGTTAAAACTTCATAACTGATAGTATCTGCAAATTCTGCTGCTTCTCTTGCATCATTCAATACTAACAACTCCTTTTCTTCACAAAGAAAAGAGGAATT
>JAMORM010000203.1 GCA_027063585.1 Sulfurimonas sp.
CAAACAATGGCAATTTTAATGTTTATATTTGCATTCGCAATAGGGTACGCAACTATAGTTGAAAATGACTATGGAACGATGACTGCAAAAGCAGAAATTTATAATGCACGATGGTTTGAAGTGCTACTTGGTTTGTTGGCCGTAAATCTTCTTTATAATATTTATAAATTTAAAATGTACAAACTAAGTAAAGCTCCTATTTTTATTTTTCATATTGCTTTTTTGATAATACTCTTCGGTGCTGCAGTAACACGATATTTTGGTTATGAAGGAACAATGCATATTCGTGAAGGCATGAGTTCTTCTTCTATTTTAAGTTCAGATCCATATTTAAATATTCAAGTAAGTGATGGTAATATTCAAAAAACATTGTCTAAAATTTTATATCTCTCAAAAAGGGGAGACAATGATTTTGAAGCATCTTTGAAACTTAAGGATAAAAAAGTTGCCATAAAACTTGTGGAATATATCCCAAATGCAATAGAGACTTTGGTGGCGGACAAGAATGGCAAAGCAATAGCAAAACTCATGATTACAGGTGGAGACAAAGGCAAACCGGTAGCTTTACAAGAGGGCAAATTTTATGATGCAGGAAATTTTGTACTTGATTTTAATTCAGGTGAGCGTTTTGACAAACCCGTTATAGCAATGTACATAAAAGACGGCAAGCTCTATATGAAACATAAGATGAAGCTTTCTTATTTAAAAATGGCAGATCGTTCCAAAGGCAATTTAGATGCAAATGAGAATGAAATATTTAACAAAAGAGTTTTATACAGTACTGATTTAGGTGGTTTTGTACTGCGTGATTTTATGCCTCATGCACATAAAAAAGTTGTTTCAAACCCTAAATCTATACTGAGAGCTTCAGGTGTAGATGCTTTGAAGTTTTTGGTACGTAGTAAGGATGCACAAAAAGAAATATTGATATATGCACAAAAAGGTCTTCAAGGCGTGCCTAGTGAAGTAAATATTAACGGGTTACATGTAAGTATAGCTTACGGTTCAAAAGAGATAAAAATTCCGTTTAAAATTAAACTTTTAGATTTTCAGCTTGACAGATACCCAGGTTCTATGAGTCCCGCATCGTATGCTAGTGAAGTTGAACTTATTGATAAAGAGATGGGTATAGATATGAAATACAGAATATATATGAACCATATTTTAGAGCATAGACATTATAGATTTTTCCAGGCTTCTTATGATATGGATGAAAAAGGAACAGTATTGTCAGTAAATCATGATCCGGGAACATTGCCAACTTATATAGGTTATTTTTTATTAGCACTTGGTATGTTTTGGTCGTTGTTTTCAAAAAAACACAGATTTGCAAAGCTTTCAGCAAAAGCAAAAAAAGCAAGTGAATGTAAAATCGTTCCGGCATTGTTAATTGCAGGATTAGCGTTTGCTGTTACACCGGTAAAGTCTGCCGAGCTTGACCCGGCAATAAAAACAATACTCTCTTTTGATAAAAATCATGCACAAAAGTTTGGACACTTGGTAGTGCAAGATGCACAAGGGCGTATGAAGCCTATAGATACACTCTCCTTGGAAGTATTGGCGAAAATACATCGCTCTGCTACACTAGAGGTAGGTAAAACAGAGTTAAGTGCCAATCAGGTTATTTTGGGAATGATGATACGACCGGATATTTATAGAAATATAAAGTTGATTCGTATAAATGATGAAAAAATCAATGCACTTATAGGTGTTTCAAAAGATACAAAAGTTGCTTCGTTTGCACAATTTTTTCAAGACCCTGAAGGTATGAGAGGATATAAGCTTTTAAATGTTGTTGAGCAGGCTTCACGAAAGGCACCAAAAAATAGAAATAAATTAGATAAAGCGGCTCTAAAAATTGATGAAAAAGTGAATGTTGTGTATATGGTTTTTACAGGTTCACTCCTGAAAATTTGGCCGAAGCCGAATGATTTAAACAATAAATGGTATGCAACGATTGATGCTTTAAAAACTTTTGATGCCGAGCAGGCTTTAAAAGTAAGAACAATAGCCATAGAATATTTTACGGCTGTTGATGCCGCTCTTTCAAATGGAGACTGGAGTAAAGCTGATACAGCATTAAAAAAGATAAATGAATATCAAAAGTTTTATGGTTCAGCAGTCTATCCGAGTAAAAATAAAATAAAAGCAGAAGTTTTTTACAATCACTCAAATATTTTTGAAATTCTTTGGCCTTTATATTTTATAGTAGGTTTTGTATTATTGATTTTAAGTTTCATAAAAATTTTAAAACCTAAATTTCAAATGCAAAAGATTACGAAACTCTCTTTGGCTCTTTTAGGTGTTTTCTTTATTGTGCATACACTTGGACTTGTTCTTCGATGGTATATTTCAGGGCATGCACCATGGTCAAACGGCTTTGAATCAATGACTTATATCGCGTGGGCAACAGTTTTGGCAGGGTTTATATTTTCTAAACAATCGCCTATTACTTTGGCATCAACATCAATTTTGGCAGGTTTGATTCTATTTGTAGCACATTTAAACTGGATGAATCCACAGATTACAAATCTTGTACCTGTACTTAATTCTTACTGGTTGAGTATACATGTATCAATGATTACGGCAAGTTACGGCTTTCTCGGGCTTGGTGCTCTTCTTGGATTTATTACTTTGCTTCTTTTTATAGTCAAAAATGACAAAAATGACAAGCAAATATCACTTTCTATTAAAGAGTTAAACGCAATTAATGAAATGAGCTTATTGATAGGGGTTGTTCTATTGACAGTTGGAAACTTTATGGGCGGTGTCTGGGCAAATGAGTCTTGGGGCAGATACTGGGGATGGGATCCAAAAGAGACATGGGCATTAGTAACTATTTTAGTCTATGCCGTTGTTATACATGTAAGATTTATCAAATCAATTTACAATGATTTTAACTATAGTGTGATTTCACTTTTAGCCTTTACTTCCGTTTTAATGACTTACTTTGGAGTAAATTATTATCTTGCAGGAATGCATTCCTATGCAAAAGGTGATCCGGTTCCTATTCCTGACTTTGTTCCGATAACATATGTTATAGTATTTGTAATCATTGCATTAGCCTTTAGAAAC
>JAMORM010000204.1 GCA_027063585.1 Sulfurimonas sp.
GCAGATGCCGTGGTGATCGGTATACCTCTGGGTGGCAGCAGCGAAGATGAGATGCGAAGACGAATTGAACATTTTATGAATTTAGTTGATTTTGAGGGTGAGATTTTCTATCAAGACGAAGCCGGCAGTTCGCTTGAAGCTGAAAATATGATGAAAGGCGAAATAAAATATATTCGTGACGGTAGAATAGACTCTATTTCTGCTATGATTATTTTGCAAAGATTTTTAGCAAAAAATATTTAGTTATTGTGATAATTTGATAAACCATAAGCGGATGTCAGGTATTCATTATATAAACATTATTGCTTTTATCCGCTACTTCATTAAATCGCTCTTTTAGTTCTCTGTCAAAAGTTAAAATAAATACATTTGTATCTTTTAAATGAGCATCATGAAGTTTTTGCAGTAAAATATCATCCGCCACATTTTTTCCGTGCTCACATTTTACAAAATTAAATGAGTTGAGTGTTTTTCCGTAATCATATAAATTTGCTTCCCACTCGGCTTTTTTCAGATACAGAGAATCGGGATTGGCTGCGAGAAATATATGCTCATCTTTAATATTATAAGGCTCTATAATATCATTAAATATGGAAGAGATGCTTGAAAAATTTTCTATATCCCAAAAAAGATAACTACTCTTTGTGTGAGACTTTTTTTTCTTATTGATAAGTTTGAGTCTTTTAGTGATATTAAAACCGGAGTGTGCCGTGTCATTTATAATTTGAATGCGTCTTTTTAACTGCTGTGCATCTTCCGTGTTAAAATTTAAAATCTCACCCATTTGTATATAAAAATCTAAGTTGAGCAGTTCATTTTCAGAGGAACCTCTTTGGTATTTTGTTAGTTTGGCAAGTTTTATATCTGAAAAAACGAGTTTTATACTCATTTTTTCATGATTTGCATATGCCTGCTTGGTTCTGAAAAAAATATCTTTTGCTTCCGTTGTGTCCGGAAACTCTATGGAACCCCTATATTTATGTTCTATTGATATTTTTTGTTTATTGAATGACATTGAAAAACTCGGCAGCTTCTTGTTCATCGTCACTTAGTTTATCTTTGGCATATAAGGGGTCTTCGTGCATTATTTTTTTAATTTCTTTTTGGCAATAAGCAAAAAGAATTTCTTTTGCTTCTATATCATTATCCAAAAAGCCGAGACCGCTGAACTGATAAGGCTCCTCTTGTTCTATACAAAAAAGTGTCCCCTCACACTCTTTTTCGAGTACGTCAACGAGTGTTCTATAATTTATATTGAATTCGGTTGCTTGCCAACCGATATCTTCAAGGTCACTGTTCGCAAACTTATCTACGCCGTCTCCTGTCGTATCATCATAAGAAGCTCGCGGGATATTGACTTTTATCAGCTCCTGCCAGTTTGAAAAAGCCTTTATAAGTACTCTATCTGAATCTTCTACAATTTGATAATTAGTACCGAATATTTCTGCAAGAGAAGGTGCTTGACTCGGCATAGGTGCATTTGTCGGTCGCGGGCTATGTTTCTCTTGATAAATTAAAATCTCTTTTTCATCAAAAGGAAGGTGTTTTATTTCTCCTTTTATATTGATACCATACTCTTTAGTAGAGTTTATTGCTTGTAGAAGCTCTTGTTTGTTTACTATAATGATTTCATTAAAAAGATTGAATTTCTTCATATTTTCTCCAAATGTTTTTTCATATTATACAGAGTATGAGATTAACTCAAATAATTTAACGGAAGTTATAAGCTTAGTCTAATAAAAGTTTTACCATATATAGAGTATAATGCGACAAATTTTTAGGTTACATACGATTAAATCAATGTAACCTATGAAAAATTGCACTAGTGTAATGAGCTTTGCGCTGAGCAAAACTAAGCGTTAGCGCAGGTAATGGGATTATTTCCATTATCGTGATAAATAAATGAAGGGTTCCCTTCATTTTATAAAATAAAATTAAGGAAAAGTGATGGCATTAAATGTTTACTATGATAAAGACTGTGATATTAATATAATCAGAAGCAAAAAAGTTGCGATGATTGGATTTGGTTCTCAAGGACACGCACATGCGGAAAACTTAAGAGACAGCGGTGTTGAAGTTGTTGTTGGTCTTCGTAAAGGCGGAGCAAGCTGGGCAAAAGCTGAGGCAAAAGGCTTTGAAGTTTTAACTGTAGCAGAAGCTACTGCAAAAGCTGATGTTATAATGATTCTTCTTCCTGATGAAGATCAGGCAAGAATATATAAAGCAGAGATTGAGCCAAACTTAAATCCTGGTGATACTATTGCATTTGGTCATGGTTTTAACATTCACTATAACAGCATTATTCCTGCACAAGACATTAATGTTACTATGATTGCACCAAAAGCACCGGGACATACTGTGCGTTCTGAGTTTGTTCGTGGTGGTGGTATTCCTGACCTTATTGCTGTTGGAAACAATCCTTCAGGCAACACAAAAGAGTTAGCGCTTTCATATGCATCTGCAATCGGTGGCGGTCGTACTGCTATCATTGAAACAACATTTAAAGATGAAACTGAAACTGATCTTTTCGGAGAGCAGGCTGTTCTTTGTGGTGGTGTTACGTCTTTGGTTCAAGCCGGATTTGAGACTTTAACTGAAGCTGGTTATGCTCCTGAAATGGCATACTTTGAGTGTCTTCATGAACTTAAACTTATCGTTGATTTGATGTTCGAGGGTGGAATCGCAGATATGAGATACTCTATCTCTAACACTGCTGAGTATGGTGACTATGTTTCAGGTAAACGTGTTATCAACAAAGAATCAAAAGAAGCAATGAAAGAGATTTTGAAAGAAATTCAAGATGGTAGATTTGCAAAAGACTTTATACTTGAAGGTCAAGCAGGGTATCCTCGTATGAATGCCGAAAGAAATAACGCACGTGCTTCATTAATTGAGCAGACTGGTGTAAAACTACGCGAAATGATGCCGTGGATATCAGCAAACAAAATAGTAGATACTACTAAAAACTAAAATAGCGACGCAACTTCTGCGTCGTTATACCCCAAGGGCATTTGTTCCCTGTCGGTCAGTGCACCTCGTCACGTACAATAGTACGCTTCCTCACTAGAC
>JAMORM010000205.1 GCA_027063585.1 Sulfurimonas sp.
TATCAACGTAGCTACAAATGATAAAGTTGTAGAAGGTCAAGTCGTAGCAGTCTTAGGATAAATAAATGAAAAATATTGTAATTAAATTACTTGCATCCATGATGCTTTTCGCATTTGCCTTTTCGGCCAATGCTGTCGCTTCAGAGCATGAACAGGTTTCTGAAAAATCCTCTACACATAAAGTAGAAAATTATCAACCTAAGCCCTTTAGTGAAATGATAGTTGGTTTTCTTAAAGATACAGGAGTAGTTGCTCTTGTTAATCCGGATCCAAATGAGTTGAATGCTTTAGGCGAAAAGATGAGTAGTTTTCATAAAAGCTGGGGTCGTATCATTATGATTCTAATAGTCTTTTTACTCTTTTATTTGGCCATTGCAAAAGGTTTTGAGCCATTGCTTCTCTTACCAATTGCATTTGGTGGGCTTTTAGCAAATATTCCTGTGGCAAATATTGCCGGGCCACATGGTTTCTTGGGAGTTATTTATAATATGGGCCTATCAAATGAGATGTTTCCTATTATTATTTTTATGGGTGTTGGTGCTATGACTGATTTTGGTCCACTTTTATCTAATCCTAAAACTGCACTCCTAGGTGGAGCTGCCCAATTTGGTATTTTTGGAACACTTGTCGGGGCAGTTGCCCTTGCACATTATGGATTTGTTGATTTTACGCTTCAGCAGGCATCAGCCATTTCCATTATTGGTGGAGCGGATGGTCCAACATCTATTTTTATTGCAACAAAGCTTGCACCGGAACTTTTAGGTGCGATTGCGGTTGCATCTTATAGTTATATGGCAATGGTTCCAATTATTCAGCCTCCAATTATGAAAGCATTGACGAGTGAAAAAGAGAGAAAAATGAAAATGACAACACTTCGTCATGTTTCTCGTTTGGAAAAACTTGTTTTTCCTATTTTAGTTTTAATGTTGGCAATTTTGGTTTTACCTGAGTCAACACCGCTTATCGGTGCGTTTATGTTTGGTAATTTCTTAAAAGAATCAGGTGTTGTTGAACGTTTAAATGATACGCTTCAAAATGCACTTATAAATATTACAACTATTTTCTTAGGTCTTGGTGTTGGTTCTAAACTTGCGGCAGACCAGTTCTTGGTGCCAGATACTATGTTTATTATGGTTTTAGGAATTATCGCATTTTCTGTAGGTACTGCAGCTGGTGTATTAATGGCTAAGTTTATGAATCTTTTCCCTGGACATAAAATTAATCCGTTAATTGGTTCAGCAGGTGTTTCTGCAGTTCCTATGGCGGCACGTGTGTCAAATAAAGTTGGCATGGAATATGACCGTACAAACATGCTTTTAATGCATGCAATGGGTCCTAATGTGGCAGGAGTTATAGGTTCAGCCGTAGCAGCCGGGGTTTTAATCTCGTTGTTTCAGTAAAATTTAAATAGCGGCGCAATTGCGTCGTTAGCTCCTCGTCATGTACTATTAGTACACTTCCTCGTCGCTGCCTACCACTTACACCACTCTTTAAATTTATTCGTTGTACTTAGTTGAGATTTGAATTTTTTAAAGATAAAAACTATTTCATTACAGAAACAATCAAAGGGATGACATTATGACTTTTTGTTTTGTCTATAAAACCACTTGCTCCTAAGCCTTCTGCTTCTCTTTTATTGTTATCACCTGTCATAGAGCTGTTGACAATAATTGGAATATTTTTTGTTAAAGGATTGGCTTTTAGGTTCTGTATAACTGTAAATCCTGACATTTCAGGCATTTCAATATCTGTAATAATTGCCGGTATTTCACTTGCTTTTTCACCCAGTGCATAGATATGATCTATAAGCTTTTTGCCATTGTCAAAAAGTTTCATATTGATATTTGCTTTTTGAAAAAGCTGGATTAGATGTCTTTGTGCAGTTTTTGAGTCTTCTGCAATAAAAACTGTTCCATATTTTAGTTTATCTGGAATTGTGATATTTTTTAATAACTCTGTATCTTTATCTACATCAACAAGTGCTTGCGGCAGAACATCTGCAAGAAGTTTTTCATAATCCAGAATAAGACATAAACTCCCATCTTCAAGTCTGGTATCATTCATCACAACACCCTCTTCTTTGAGTCTGTAACTGTCGGGTGCATGCATTTCATTCCAGTTCTTTTTAATAACTCTGTACGCTGACATAATTCTAAGACCTATAATAATGCCGTTAAAGTCACAAATCAAGATATTTGAGCGATTAATTTCATCGTCGCTTAGTCTTATATCTAACCAGGTAGGAAGATTCAATATAGGTATTTGTAAATTACGAAGAATAATTGTACCTTCTAAGAGAGGATGGGCTGAAGGTATTTGAGTCAAAAAATGATTTCTTGATTCTACAACTTCTCTGGTCTTAAATACATTTATCGCATAGAATGCAGAATCTTTATTTTCACTTACTCGAAAAACCAATAGTTGCAATTCATTGTTTTTTGCAAGATTTGTAGCAGCATCAACATTATCTAATACAGACATAGAATACCTTTAATTTTAAATATCTCTTAATAGTATCAAAAATAAAATGAATTAGGCTTGAATGTTAATAATGAAATGCTAAAATAAGTCTATATATTAGTCAGGAATTTAATTATGAAAATTATAGTAGCTTTAGTGTTAACATATACATTAGTTTTTTCAAAAGTATATTACTCAAAAGTTGAGCCATATGAAATTAGAACGATAGCATCAAATGTATCAGGGGAGGTGCTCTTTACTGATGATAATATGATTGGTAAAAAGCTTTCAAAAAAAGTGTTTATAAAAATTGATTCTGAACTTGATGAAGATGAACTTAATGCTGTTAATAAAAAACTGATTTATCAAAAAAGTATTTTGCTTTTGAATGAAAAAGTATTGAAAAATTTGAAGCAGATGCTAAAAAGAAAAAAAGAAAACTATGAAAAAATAAAAAATTTAAAAATTAAAGCCAGTATAGAAAAAGATAAAGAATTTTATGATGTAATTAGTAGCGAAAATTCTTATCTTTCAACTCAAAAAGAGATAAATAATTTAAAAATAAATATTGCTGATTTGGAATTAAGAAAAC
>JAMORM010000206.1 GCA_027063585.1 Sulfurimonas sp.
TTTGCGATTTCAAGAGCTGCTTCATGAATAATTTCACGCTCAAGTTTATTGGACGCCTGCACAATAATTTTTGCCAGTTCATCATGATTGTAGAAATTCATACGAAAACTCATACCAAATCTGTCTCTGAGCGGATTGGAAAGCATTCCCGCTCTTGTAGTCGCACCTATAAGCGTAAAACGCGGCAGGTCGATTTTGACGGTCTGTGCAGCGGGACCGCTTCCTATAATGATGTCAATTCGGTAATCTTCCATAGAAGAGTATAAAATCTCTTCAACCGCAGGAGAAAGTCTGTGTATTTCATCTATAAAGAGGATGTCTCCTTCTTCTAAATTTGTAAGTATTGCAGCCAAATCACCGCTTTTTTCTATCATCGGTGCCGCCGTTACTTTAATGTTGGCATTCATTTCATTTGCAATAATAAGGGCAAGTGTCGTCTTTCCAAGCCCAGGAGGTCCGTAAAAAAGCACATGGTCAAGTGCTTCTTGGCGTTTTTTTGATGCTTCTATAAAAACACCGAGATTTTTTTTAATTTGCTCCTGCCCGATGTATTCACTCCATGCATCAGGACGCAGAGTAATCTCAGAGCTCTCCTCTTCAAGGCTAAAAGTTTCAATATCTACAACTCTTTCCATTAGTATATATGTTCCTCTTGTGGAAATTTACGACTCACAACCTCATCTGCATACTCTTTAAGTGCATTTTTGACTAAAGTCGCCCCGTCAAGATACTTTTTCACAAATTTAGGCGTAAACTCTTCAAAAAGTCCCAGCATATCTGAGAAAACCAAAACCTGTCCGTCAACTTCGGCACCCGCACCGATCCCGATAACGGGAATAGTAACACTTTGTGCTATCTCTTGTGCAACATCGGCTTTTGTTCCCTCTATAACCATACAAAATGCGCCTGCCGCTTCTACAGCTTTGGCATCTTTGAGTAATTGCACGCGTTCGTCTGTCGTTTTTCCTTTGACTTTGTAACCGCCCTCGCCTCTTACCGATTGCGGTAAAAGCCCGATATGTCCGCATACTGCAATGCCGTTATCTGTCAGATATTGTATAATTTCTGCTTTATCCGCACCACCTTCTATTTTCACGCAGTCAGCTCCCGTATTTTGAAAAACATTGATAGCATTGTCCAACGCTTTTTCTTTACATGTATAGGTTCCAAAAGGCATATCGCAAATTATAAAACTGTTCTTGGCTCCCATACAAACCGCATTGGTATGATAAATCATCTGCTCCAACGTCGTGCTCAGTGTATCACTGCGACCTGCAAAGCTCATATTTAAACTATCACCTACCAAAATCATATCTGCATACGGTTCAAACAATCTGGCAAAAAGAGCATCATAGGCAGTAATCATTACTAAAGGTTTCACACCTTTGCTTTTTTTTATTGTTGATATAGTTAATTTTTTATTCATAGAGGTATTTTAACCAAAAATTGCTATAATTTGCACTATATAGGAGAATTATTTTATGGGTATAAGAAGTGATTTAGATGAAAACTTTGATTTTGAAATTATCGATGAGTTTTTAGATCACTATTCTATGATGGTTGAGAGCATGGAAGTCATGATTCTTGACCTATCAAAGCCCAACATGTATGAAAGAAGTGTTAATGAGCTTTTTCGTGTATTTCACAACATAAAATCAGCAAGCGGTTATCTTAAAATTATTCCGATGAATAAACTGGCTGCCTTTGTTGAAGATGAGCTTGAGGCATTACGTCAAAAAAAACCACCCATTAGCGATGAAACAACAAACTGGTTGTTAAATATCAGTGATATGTTTGCAGCTTGGCATGATGATTTAAGACAAGATAACGAACTCAGTAAAATAAAATACTCCTTATTAAAAATCCCAGACTTGGAAAAATAAATTTGAAAAATCTAGTAGCATATATCACATCCGGCTATCCGGAAAAATCTTTTACAGTTGACTTGGCGTTAGCCCTTTCTCAAAGCGGAGTAGATACCTTAGAGCTCGGTGTTCCTTTTTCAGATCCCGTTGCTGATGGACCACTTATAGAAAAAGCAAACCACAAATCTTTGGAATTAGGCTTTAAATTTCAAGATTTATTAGAAATTTCAAAAGAGATTGCACCCAAAGTAGATACTTTGTGGATGGGGTATTTCAACAGTTTTTACCAGCAAAATATGCAAAAACTAATTCCTTTGGCAAAAGAAATTGGTGTCAACGGACTGATTATTCCCGATGTTCCCCATGAAGAAGCATTGGCATATAAAGATTTATTTGCCAAAAATGATGTTGCGAATATCTCTTTTGTTGCGCCCACAGACAGCGAGAGTAGAATCCAGACTGTTGTCAGCGACGCACAAAAGTTCATTTATATGGTTGCGTATACAGGAATTACAGGTTCAGGAACAGCAGAAGATTTACAGCCTTTTTTAAGTTCTATCAAAAAATACACCCAAACACCTGTATATGTAGGTTTTGGGGTGAATGAAAAAACAGCCAAAGAGAAAGTAAAAGGAGCTGACGGCGTAATAGTCGGTAGTGCTTTCGTCAATATTCTGTTAAACAACGACTTAAACTATACGCAAAAAATCACACAATGTAGCGAACTCGCAAAAGTGATTAAAAACGAGATTAATCCTTAATTTCAAAAAGCACAAGAAGTGTTTTTTGAAAAATATTTTCATTGTCATCACTTACCATTAAATATCTCTTTTTATCAATACGGGTTAATCCCTCAAAATTATCCAGTTGCCAGCCATCTACAGAATCAAGTTTGGCTAAAACTTCACTCTTGCAGACTCTATTCTCAAAACAATTATTCAAATACACTTTTAATAAAGTAGTTACTCGTCTGCGCGTCAAATAATTAAAATCACGAAGCAATACTAAAATAGCATCTTTATCAAAAAACTCTAAACTGACGATACTGCCGTTTGCTATAAATTTAAATCTGTTGTTTCTGGTATAAAGTGTATGATATTTTTCATTGGTATTTTTCAGCGGCAATTCCGGTGCTGTTACAATTCCATATTTTTTATTAAATGCTACAGATTCAAGT
>JAMORM010000207.1 GCA_027063585.1 Sulfurimonas sp.
CTTGCAAAACGTGCTGCTGTTGCTGATGCATACAGACTTATAGCTGAAAAAGTCAAAGGCGTCAGAGTAGACGGACAAGATTACATAAAAAATATGATGGTAAAACGTTCTACTATAAGAACATCTGTAGATGCTATGGTAAGAAATGCCAATGTAGTAGAAACAACTTTTAAAGAGGGATTATGCGAAGTAGAGATGGAAATTACACTTTCTCACTCTCAATTTGCACAATAATACTTTTTCATTCACTTGCACTCTCTGCAGGTGAATATCTTATTTCTTATAGGTATCTTGTCAAAAATGCGGCTATTTATAATGAAACATTAGAGATATCTCATACAATGCACAAATGCAAAGGTACTGTATCAAACACTCTATTTTTAGAATCACACAATAGTAAAAATTTAAAAAAAATCATTGCCCTAAATAATGAAAAATTCATCAATTATATACAAAAAATAGGTCTTAATGTCAGACATTATGAACGTACAATAAACCTTCAAAATACTTCTACAACGATTCTTACACTAAAAACAACATGCTTCAAAGTCGATTTTAATGATAATTTTGCTAAAATTTCAGCTTTAAAATAGCCGAATATAAATAGGACTTTTTGTGAAAATAGCCATAGTAGAAGATGATATCAATATGCGTAAATCTCTTGAAATTGCTATGAGCGATTACAAAGAATTTGAAGTAAAAACTTTTAAAAATGCCAAAGATGCGCTCAAAGCTCTTGATGATAGTTTTGATTTAGTCATTACAGATATCAATATGCCTGGTATGGACGGTATTGAGTTTGTTAAAGAATTAAACGGAAGATATGAAGTTATCATAATGACAGGCAATGCCACACTTAGCCGGGCTATTGAATCTATACACTTAGGTGTCAAAGATTTTTTACTCAAACCTTTTGACGTTGACACGCTGATTGATGCAATCAAGCGCGAAGAAGTAGTGCAAAAAGTAAAAAAATCAGTCACAAAAACAAAAAAAACAACAAATGATTTTTTGGGTTCATCGCAAGCACTCAAAAAAATTTTAGCAATTACCGATAAAGCATCTAAAACAGATGCGAGCATTTTACTCCTTGGTGAAAGCGGTGTAGGGAAAGAGGTCTTTGCCTCTTATATACATAAAAATTCTCCAAGAGCCAAAAAACCATTTGTGGCTATCAATATGGCGGCAATTCCTGAAAGCCTGATAGAAAGTGAACTCTTTGGTTTTGAAAAAGGTGCTTTTACCGATGCGAGCCAAGCTAAAGCCGGACAATTTGAGCTGGCAAACGGAGGCACACTCTTTTTAGATGAGATAGGAGAGATGCCTTACTGTGTTCAGGCGAAAATTCTGCGGGCATTACAAGAAAAAGAAGTTCGCAGACTTGGCTCCTCAAAGGCAATTAAAATAGATATACGTGTGCTATCGGCTACCAATGCAAACTTAAATGAAAAGATACAAAAAGGAGAATTTAGAGAGGATTTGTACTACAGACTTAATACAATTCCTCTCAACATTCCGCCTTTAAGAGAAAGAAAAGACGAAATACTCGAAATAGCAGAGGCAATGATCACACAGAACTGTCAAAAGTATGGTTTTGATCTTAAAACATTGTCACCCGAGGCAAAAAGTGAACTGCTTGCCTATAACTGGCCCGGAAATATCCGAGAACTTCTTTCCGTAGTTGAACGTTCTGTAATACTGAGCGCAAATAATGAAATACAAAAAGATGAACTCTTTTTAGAAATGCGGAAATAATAATAAAAAATAAAACAGGAGAAAATTTAATGAAAAAGTATAATGTAGCAGTTGTCGGTGCAAACGGTGCTGTCGGTGAAGAAATTTTAAGAGTTTTAGAAGAAATTGATTTTCCTCTTAATAAGTTGGTGCCACTTGCGAGTGCAAGAAGTGTAGGAATTCAAGTACAATATAATGGAGAAAATCATAATATTATAGAGCTTACACATGATGTTTTTGAGAAAGAAGAGGTAGAAATTGCTCTCTTTAGTGCAGGCGGCAGTGTCAGTGCTGAATTTGCTCCCTCTGCAGTTGCTGCAGGTGCTGTTGTTATTGACAATACTTCTCACTTTAGAATGGATCCTAATGTTCCACTGGTTGTTCCTGAAGTAAACCCTGAAGATATAGCGAGATGGAGAGAATCAGGAATTATTGCCAATCCTAACTGTTCAACTATACAAATGGTACAGGCACTCAAACCGCTTGATGATACCTATGATTTAGTGCGTGTTGATGTTGACACATATCAGGCAACAAGCGGTGCGGGAAAATCTGCTATGGAGGAACTTGTCAATCAAATGCAGGCATTTTTTGCTTTTACTCTTGATAAAGCTGAGCACAAAGCCTTTAATCAGCAAATTGCACTCAATGTTATTCCTCAAATTGATGTTTTTACCGACAACGGTTACACCAAAGAAGAGATGAAAATGGTCAACGAAACAACAAAAATCATGCACAAAGAAGTAGCACTCAGTGCTACATGTGTCCGTGTACCGACACTTCGCGGTCATGCGGAATCAATCACTATGACTTTTGATTCTCAGGTTGAAGCCAATGAAGCAAGGGAAATATTACGTAAAGCACCCAATATAGTTATTTTAGACAACCCTTCTGAAGCACTCTACCCTATGCCTGCTACATGTATAGATAAAAATGAAACATTTGTCGGACGTATCAGGAATGATCTATTTTCAAATAATATGCTTCATATGTTTGTCGTGGCAGATAACTTAAGAGTAGGCGCTGCTACAAATGCAGTAAGAATCGCTCAAAAATGGATAGAGATGGAAGGAGAAGTCTAAATGCTAGAAAGACTCTTTGAACACGGGCTTTGGGGCTCAAGATTTATGGTTATACTGGCTGTAGTCTTTGGACTTATCGGAGCAATTGCGCTCTTCATAGTTGCAAGTTTCGATATATATGACACAGCAAAAATGATTCTAAATGTATATATAAACCATGAACATCCACAACATTTTCATGAAGATGTAGTCGGCGGTATCATAGGAGCAGTTGATTTATAC
>JAMORM010000208.1 GCA_027063585.1 Sulfurimonas sp.
CTTCTTTTGAGTGCATCCGTATCACACTCTCCATTATCAAGCAGCACAAAATCATCTCCAAAAATTCTAAAGACTGCTTGAGCGTCAAAACAAATGCGTAAAATATTTGCAATATTTACTAAAATTAAATCACCGTTTTTCCATCCCTTTGTTTCATTATATTTTGAAAAGTTTTTTAGTTTAAATATATGCAAATCATTATATTTTAAATCATAACTGTTTTGAACCAATATGACATCCAAATACGTCTGATTGTATAAATCCGTCAATCTATCCTTATAAAAGTAGGCAAAACGTTCTTTTTCTATATCGGTATGTGGCAGTTGATTAATATTTTGATTGATTTTTACATTTTTCAGTGCCTTGAGTGTAGCATCTACAACTTTTTCATCAAACTGAGTACCCCGCAGACTCAATATTTCATCAAAGGCAGCTTTTATATCTTTTCGACCTTTGTATATTCTGTTGGTTGTCATCGCATCAAAGGTATCTGCAAGCATCATAATTTTTGCAAGAGGATTGATCTCATTGGCTTTAATACCGCGAGGATACCCGCTGCCGTCACATCGCTCATGATGATCGCGTATTATCTCTGAGAGATCTTTAAACATTGGAATATTTTGTAAAAGTCTATAACCGACATTAACATGTTCTTTAATAAGCTTGTATTCCAAATCACTTAATTGTCCGGGTTTTAGAAGCACGACATCGGGTGTTGCCACTTTCCCTATATCGTGCAAAATCCCCGCTCTATATATTTTATCGCACTCTTCATCACTGTAAGAGAGTTCTTTTGCTATCATTTTTGAGTATGTTGCCACGCGTTGTGAATGTCCCGCCGTGTAAGTATCACGCTCTTCTATCATCTCTACCATAGCCAAAAGTGTTTTTTCATAATTGTCTTTTTGAAGATGAATCAAACTGTTTAACTCAGAGGTTTTTTGTTCCACCATTCTTTGCAACTGCTTTTTGTATGTTTCATTTTCTTCAAACTTTTCTAATTTTTGGCTTATTTTAAAAAGTTCGTAATTTAACTGCTCATAATCAAAAGGTTTTATAATATACCCGTCAACCCCTATTTTTATGGCTTCTGTCATATAGTTTGGTTCATTGTGTGCAGTAGTAATTAAAATAGCCTGTTGGCTACTTTGCTCTCTTATTTTTTGAAGCATCTCTATACCGTTCATTTTTGGCATAGACAAATCTGTAATGACAATGTCGAATTTTGACTTTTTATACAGAGCTAAGCCTTCAAGTCCGTCATCTGCAGTTTTTACCTCCAAAAAAAGCTGTTGTAAATATTTCGCCATAACTTTTTGCACAGCTTTATCATCTTCAACATATAAAACTTTAAATTTTTTAGCAATATCCCGTAACTCTTTTAAATTAATCATATGCTTATTTTATCAAAATTATGTTAACATAATCCTATGAAAGCCTATAAATATATTGGAATCGGAGCAAGTGCCGGCGGACTTGAAGCGTTTAAAGCATTGATTCCTTTTTTACCTGCTAATGATAATTACATATATATAATCGCTCAGCACCTTAATCCGTACAAAGAGAGTGCCTTGTATGAAATTTTATCTGCATATACAAAAATGCCGGTAAAAAAAATAGAAAATAATTACAAATTTTTACCAAATACTATAAATATAATCCCTCCCGGCTATAATCTTGTCTGCAAAAAATCAAAACTTCTTTTAGAAAAAATTGCAGAACCTTCTTCTGTTCCAACCCCTAATGTAGATGAACTTTTTCAAGCATTAAGCAGTTGTAAAAAAGAAAACGCTGTTGGCATAATTTTAAGCGGAAGCGGATATGACGGCACAAAAGGCGTAGAAGCCATAAAACAAAACGGCGGACTCACCATAGCACAGTCTCTCCAAGAAGCGCACAGCACAAGCATGCCACAAAGTGCCATTCAAAGTGGTTTTGTAGACTATGTTTTAGATGCAAAACAAATAGGTACGGAACTTGAGAGTATTATAACCCACATCCCAAAAGCACTCGTAAGCATTACAAATCTTTTAAAAGAAAAAGAGCAGCTGGATATACAAAAGTATAAAGATGAAACGATATTACGCCGACTAAACAAACGTATGTTTCTCACAAAATGTAAAAATCTTGACGAATATTTAAACTATTTGCATATTGAACCAAAAGAGTTGCATCTCTTATATCAAAATATTTTAATAGGTGTTACGCAGTTTTTTAGAGACACAAAAGCATTTGAGGCATTGGAAAAAGAACTCCTTATATACCTAAAAGACAAACCTCAAAATTATGAACTGAGAGTCTGGTCAATTGCGTGTTCAACAGGGGAGGAGGCATACTCTTTAGCTATTATAATAGACCAAGTCTCTAAGCGACTCAAGAAAAAATTTAATGTGCATATATTTGCGACAGATATTGATGAAAAGGCACTGGAATATGCAAGAAAAGCGATTTATTCTAAAAAATCATTTGAAAAAACAAACAAAAATATACTGAAAAACTATTTTATAAAAGAAGAAAACAGATATAAAGTGAACGAATTCATACGTTCACAAATTGTTTTTACAAAACACAACATACTCCAAGACCCGCCTTTTATAAACCAAGATATTATAAGCTGCAGAAATTTTCTTATTTATATTTTACCCGAAGTTCAAAAAGAACTTTTTTCACTTTTTCACTACGCTCTCAAAGAAGACGGGCTGCTCTTTTTAGGATCTTCGGAATCAACTTTAATGAGTACGCAATATTTTAAGGCGTTGAGTTTTGAGCATAAAATATATATAAAAGAGCAACTCAAGAATCCGCCAAAAATTTCTTCTCACTATTTTTCCAAACATTTAGGACAAAAACCCGACGACTCTTTTACGCATACAAAAAAAGTTCATGACCTTAATCTTGAAGATGAAATCACCAAAGCGATTTTTGAACTCTTTTCTCCAGAATGTATAGTCATTGACAGTAATTATTCTATTATATACAAAAAAGGAGACAACCCCTTCTTATCTTTGCCTGAAGGGTTTGTCACACTCAATATTGTTGAAAACCTAAGAAAAGAGCTTCGCTACAGTGTAAAAAAATTACTTGATGAAGTATTTAGGACATTTAAAACTGCCGGTACAAAATTTATACAAATACAGCTATATGAAAAAGAGGAAACTTTTGTCCGAATTATTGCTTACCCTTTTAACGATAAAAACAAAAACTCCCTCGCTATGCTCTATTTTCAAAAGTTACATAAAAATGATTTAGAATTTAATATCAATGATATAGTTTTACCCAATGAATCTTCTGTCATCAATAACCTGACAAACCGTCTTAAAGAGCTGCAACACGACAATCATGCTCTTTTAGATGAGCTGACGCTCTCCAAAGAAAACATGCAACTGCTTAATGAAGAATTACAAAGCGCAAACGAGGAGTTACAAAGCTCCAACGAAGAGCTTGAAACTTCCAACGAAGAACTACAAAGTTCCAATGAAGAGCTCCATGCTTCTATAGCCAATGAGCAAAAACTCCAAAGAGAGCTCTCTTTAATACTTGACTCTACACATGATGGCATTATAGGACTTGATTTAGAGGGCAGACATACCTTCGTCAACAAAGCGGCACTGCGAATGCTCGGTTATAAAAAAGGGGAGCTATTAGGAAAAAATGCCCATAGAATCTGGCATCATACGAAGCCGAACAATGAGCATTATTCCTTTGAAGAGTGTACCCTGCACAGCTATCTTATAAAAGGAAAATCCATACGCACCGAAGATTTGTTTTTTAAAAAGGATGGCACATCTTTTGATGTAGAGATTCTGCAAAATCCGATTATTGAAGAGAAAAAAGTTGTAGGTGCAGTTCTCTCTTTTCATGATATTACACAACAAAAGAAGTTAGAACTAGAAGTGCAAAAAGAACATAAATTGGCTGATTTATATATAAATACTATTGGAACAATCATTATGATTTTGGATACGCAGGGAAATATTGAGATGATTAATCCTGCCGGTTGTAAGATACTCGACGCTTCAAAAAAAGAACTTCTAGGCAAAAATTTTATACAGAATTTTATACCGAAAGAGATACAAAGCAACATACAAGATATCTTTATCTCCATTCTCTCAGGGAATATAAAGGATGTCAAAAAGTATAAAAATAAAATTATAGACACAAAAGGCAAAGAGCATCTTATATCTTGGACAAATAACGCTCTCACAGATAAAGACGGTACTGTAACAGGTGTGATAACCTCAGGTATTGACATAACAAACGAAGAAAAACTCTCACAAAAGCTCTACGAGCAGGAACATCTTTACAAACTGACATTTGAAGAAGCCGAGATCGGCATTGCCCATGCCTCACTTGACGGTAAATGGATAGATACGAATGAACACCTCTCAAAATTGCTTGGCTATACAAAAGAAGAATTCACGCAAATGTATGTGTCAGATATCACCTATGAAGAGGACAGAAATACCGACAAACAGATGATTAAAGAGCTAGTTAGAGGAGAAAGAAACAGCTACAATATAGAAAAACGCTATGTGCATAAAAATGGCAATATTGTTTGGGTCAATATTGCCGTTGTTCTTCTCAAAGATGAAGTAGGTACACCTTTGTATTTGTTAAAAATTATTCGTGATATCACTCAGTTTAAAATGCTGATGTTCCAGCTTGAAACAGAAAAAAACAGATTTCAAACAGTAATAGAAACAATACCTGTTCCGATTATACTGTTTAATGAAGATGGTGATATTTTACTTATTAACAAAATTTTTGAACAACTCACAGGCTACACACTTGAAGAAATTCCAACAACACAAAAGCTCATAGAAAAGTTTTTTGCGCAAAATGATGAAGAGACACTCTTACAAATGAAAGAGTATTACCAAAACCCTACAAAATTTCCAAAACTCAAACAGTCCATCAGGACAAAATCAGGCGAAAAAAGAAGCGGGATTTTGAATGCGGTAAAACTTGATGATGATAATGTTATTAGCAAAGCTATCTACCTCATAGCTATTATTGACACTACGGAGATGCAAAAAAAAGAGGAACTGATGCTTGCCCAGTCCCGACAAGCGGCAATGGGAGATATGCTTTCTATGATAGCCCACCAATGGAGACAACCACTCAGTGTTATCTCTATGGTATCAAACAATATACAGGCACAAATACAACTTCAAGAAGAGATCAAACCGGAATCTTTACAGGAATTGATCGCAACACTTAACGAACAGACACGCTACCTTTCTCACACTATAGATGATTTTAGAAATTTTTTCAAACCGGAGAAAAAGAGAGAGCTTCTGGGTTTAGATGCAATTATAGAAAGATTAAAACATCTGGTTGGAAAATCTCTCCAAAACAATTCTATCGCACTGCAATATGAACAAAACTCTAAAATTACAATATGTACCTATCAAAACCAACTGATGCAGGTGCTTATAAATATCATCAACAATGCAAAAGATGCCATCAAAGAAAATAATATGCAAGACGGACATATCACTATAAGTGCTACAAGCACGAAAAAAGAGACTGTTTTGAAAATATGCGACAACGGTGGCGGCATAGATCCAAGCATAAAAGCAAAACTCGGTGAACCCTATGTCAGTACAAAAGCCAAAAATGGAACGGGTCTGGGAATTTATATGTCAAAAATCATAGCCTCAAAATATTTAGGTGGTAGGCTCTATTGGGAAAGTGATGACAAAGGCAGCTGCTTTTATATTGCTCTATCAAATAGTGTTACATGTAAAGAAAAGCCTAACTTAAAAACCGACATCTAGCCGGCACTACAGAAAAAAATTTAGTTTTTTTTCTAAGTCATGCTTTAGCATAGAAAGTACCGGTTCCTACAATGTCATTCAGTCAAGAAAAAAGCTTGATGTTTTCTCGGAACCTAGGTTTTAACCTAGGCCTTAAGCTTTAAAGGCACAAAGCATGACTTAACATAGAAAGTACGGGTTCCGAGAAAACATCACTTCCAAAAATAAGATGCGAAAAATCAGACGAAGTAAAGACAATGTTAGACATTTTATGCTAAAATAACCAAAATTCATAAACTAAGGTTGTAAAATGTTTGGATGTAGTACAAAACTTGAAAATCTAAAAAAAAAGTATGAGACGCAAATAGCGCAACTCAAAGCAGAGAATGACAGACTCTATGAAGAGTTGCAAGAGGCACACAATAATAAAAGTGAAACGGTTGCTCCTGATGACAGATTAGAAAAAATAATTATTAAAAGTTACGACAGCGGTACAAGCTTTTTACAAAGAACGATAGAAGACAACTTAGTAAAACTCGAAGAGATAAATGAACTCAATGGCAAAACAAATAACAGAATGCAAAATGTTCAAGAACAAACTTCCGACATCGCATCAACCATAGAAAACATTCAACAGCATGCCAATACACTCGGTGATGACTCAAACTCACTCAATGAGAGTGTCATGTCTATTGCAGAAATTATCAACCTTATTAAAGATATCTCAGACCAGACAAACCTGCTTGCACTCAATGCTGCGATTGAAGCGGCACGCGCGGGCGAACATGGACGTGGTTTTGCCGTAGTTGCCGATGAAGTAAGAAAACTTGCAGAACGTACACAAAAAGCAACCCAAGAGGTAGAAATCAACATCAATGGTCTCAAACAAAACTCTAACTCTATGATGGAAATCAGCACTACATTTATGGATGAAACGACAAAAGTAATGGAGACAATAGATGTCTTTAGCGAAAACATTCAAAAAGTTGTGGAAAACTCAAATGAAATCAAAAACAAAACACAGGACCTAACGACAGAGTTTAATGTCAGCAATGGTAAAATTGATCATATTACACTCAAAATTGCAGGATATAAAGCAATACTTGATAAAAAAATCGCCGACATCGTAGATGAAAATAACTGCCGTTTTGGAAAATGGTTCTCCGAGGCTGCCCATACGTTACTTAAAGGCAACAGCCTAATCCCAAGCATTACAAAACATCATCAAGCCGTACATCAAGGTCTTAAAAAAGCTATGCAGGAAAATGCAAACGGCAACTTTGATGCAGCACTCGAAACACTTGAAAAAGTGGAGCACTCCAGTGAGGTCGGCTTTGAAGAACTCCTCACTGCCGTCAAAGAAGCGACAAACAAATAAAAGATTGAGGGCTTATAAGCCTCTCGTATCTAAGCCTTTCGTCAAAGAATCTTCCAGTTCCATTTTATACTCAGGATTTAATCTTTCAAGTTCTCTGTCAAGTTTTAAAATTATCTCTTTAGTTGTATTTGGATGATGACAAATTCTTAAAATCAGTTCTGAATATATTTCAAATTTTGGATGGGCCCGCATCCCTAGCTTTTTAGGAATTTTTCCATAATATTTTACTATCAAATCAACCGCTTCTTTGAGTTCGAGTGTTGTTGATTTTTTATCTTTTATAATTTCTAGCAGTGTGTTTAAATCAGGTTGCACTTCACGTATATGCTGTATTTTTTTAGAAACTTTTTTCTTTTGCGGTTTATTGGCATGTGAAAGATAAAAATATAGAAGAATTAAAATGCCAAGTGCTCCGCTAAGAGTGGCTATGGATTTTATAAGTAATGTTATATCCATCACGTAAACCTTTATTTAAAAAACAAAAGGTACCAATCGTTTTGTTTTTTGTAGATATTCAATATAAGCCGGATTATGGCACTTCCATAAACTTTCTTCATAAAATAGTTTTATCAAAAGTGTTATAAGCAGTATGAGAAACAGTGTAACTTCATAATATGTGAAATAAATCACAGCGAACCCAAACATACTCACTAGTACACTAAGGTACATCGGATGTCTTACATAAGTGTAAATACCGCTCGTAACCAATTCACAGTTTTCTTTTATATCAGGACGAATATTAAAGTTTCCGCGCTTATGTTCTTTTATTGCCAAAAGCCCTATAATTATCCCAAAAATTAAAATGAATGAACCAAAATATGGATGCTGTGTCTTTGTTCCCAAAGGCAAGATCATTAAAAATATAATAAAAAACTGTAACCCGACCAATATTTTACTCTTCATTGTTTGCCTTAGTTTTTATTGTTTGTAAACTACTTGCAGTTATGACAAAGACAAGTGAAAATAAAACAGTTACAAATATAATAGCATAACCTGTAGGCAAATCCAAATAATACGAGCCAAACAAGGCTAAAACAATACTCAACGAGCCAAACAAACAAGCAAATAAAAGTGCATTTATTTTCAATTGGGCAAGCCCTGCATATGAGGGTGCTATGAGCAAAGCAAAAACTACTAAAACACCTGCTGATTGTACTGATGAAGTCACGGTTAATGCAAGCATTATAAAAAACAAAAATTCTTTTTTTACACCGCGGAGTCTTGGATATATAACAAACATAACAAAAGCTACGCCACTGTACAGTAAAAGACTTTTAAACAAATCATCACTTGATGTAAAGAGTATATCAGCCGCACTCAACTTTGAAAAAAGCTCAGTTCCCTCTGAACTTTGCGCAAGTATGAGCATAATTGAGGAGATGCCCAAAGCATATAACAACCCTATAAATGCTTCAATTTTCTGCACTTTTTTTGTAGCCCAGGTGATAACAACAGCCGCTAAAAGTGCAAACAACAGAGTCATAATGTTTTGATACTGTGAGTCCATAAATGCAACACTCAGAGCCATACCCATAGCCGCAATCTGTCCTATAGCCAAATCTGTAAAAATCACTCCACGCTTAATAATCTCTAAGCCAAATATAGAGTGAATAAATACCAAAGCAATTGCCAGCACAAAGGCCGGCCAAAGCAGTTCTATTACTGACATATTCTGTTAGCGATTTTGTTATAAAACTCTTGGAGTGTTTTACTTCCGTCTGCACCTAAGTCATGCGGAATTATCAACACTTTTGCGCCTGTTTTTTCTGCTATGAACTTTGCCGTTTTACGCTCATGATACACATCCTGTAAAATCTTTTTCACACTGTTGTTTTTCATGACGTTAATCAGTGCAATCGTATGTTTTGAGCTTGGTGCAATGCCGGGAAGCGGCTCAATCGTTCCATAAATTTTATAGTTATATCGTCTTAAAAAGTAGTTAAAAAGTTGATGATACTGTACTACCTTTTTATCTTTACATGTAAGCATTTTTGCATCAAGTTTTTTTAAATAAGCGCGCCACTCTTTTGTAAACTTCTCTAAATTTTGTTGATATTCGAGAGCATGTGATGAATCTATCTGGGCTAATTTATTTGCTATAGCTTTTGCCATTGGCAAGATAACATAAGGATCAGTTGAGTAATGTGGATTTCCCTGTGCATGAACATCACCAAAAGCCCGAGAAACAGAAGAAGGAACATTTATCATATGTACGAAATGGGACATATCCAAAAAGCCTTTTGCCCCGTTTTGAATTTTTGCATTGTTAGCAGCACGCAAAAGTGGAGGCAGCCAACCGAGTTCTAATCCTCCGCCGTTGATTATAAGCAAATCAGCACGACGGAGTTTTGCAATAAGTGAAGGCTTAGGAGTGATAAAATGCGGGTCATATTTAGGAGAGCCAAGCACTGTTACATGTACAAAATCACCCCCTATCTTTTGTGCAACCGCACCTGCTGTTGTGTAGGTTGTATCAATTCTGATTGAGCCAAACGCCAATGTTGTGAGTAAAACTGTTAGTAATAATATATTCTTCATCTCTTTCTCCTAATAATTGTGAGCGCCATGCGCGCCTGCAGCAATGTTGAGTGACATCATAAATTCACTGATATTTTTTCTCTCACCTGCTATGATTTTTGTTCTATCATAGGTATAAGTGAGGCGCAAGCGTGACATGGGAAAGGGCTTATACTCCAACATCGTCGTATATCTATCCAGATTATTTGTGTCAATACCGCTATATGCCGACAAATCAGTATCATTTTTTGTAATTCTGTCATAACGAAAACCAGCCGAATAATTATTATTATACTGATAAATAAGCTCAGAATAAAGCCCCGCCTGTTTGTTATGGTTTGTCCCAACATCTTTATTTCTATACAGATATTCACTCTGCCAAATAAGGGCACTATAACTACCAAGTTGCTCACGCAGTGTTAAATCCACACCGTAAACATTTGTAGGGTTTGCTGTGTCATTTTTTCCATGTGCGAAACTCAATCCGCCAAGTATTGAGAGATCATCTCCTACATCTACACTTGACTTCAAATAGCCTACATAAAGGTTATTTTCCTCCGTATCGCCGAAGCTTTTACCGTTTGTTCCCTGCATTGCTTCTACACCCGCCATAATGTAGGTATCCGTCGGTGCTACCCACTGCAACTGAACACCCGCATCACTAATACCGTCCGGGCCAAAAAGAGTTTCATAAATTATAGGTTGAGAATCAAAATGCCAAGAGTGTTGATGTTTGAAGTTGATACGCCCAAAATTACTTTTAAATTTTCCGGCTTTGACTCTTAATGCATAAGGCAAAGATGTTGTCTGCACATATGCCTCACCTATTTCAAATTCATTTGGATGCAGATGAAAGTTTGCAAATGCTTCAAAATAGGGATCAACCACAGAGTGCATAGCAACTTCTGCATAGTTAAGATTAAAGCCTTTGTCTTTGTTAAAAGGCAGAGGTGCCGTACCGGATGCTATAAAACCGGGAATTGCAAAGTTTTCATAATCACTGTTTTTGACATTGCGGCTTACTGCCGACATATTTAAAATTAAAGCAATGTCAGGTAAATAAGCATTTTGAGAAAAAGAGGCAGAGGTGTTTACAGCCGGAGCACTTACTTGTACAATCTTTTGTTCTTGTTGCATTTGTACCTGTTTTTTACTCAACGAATCAATCTTCGCTTCTAACTTTTGCATAATAATTTTTTGTTGTTCCATCTGCTTTTTTAATGCCTCTAAATCTGTATCCGCAAGTAAATATGAGCATGCAAGCAAAGAGAGGTATACCGTTTTTTTCATTATTGTATCTCCAATATTTTAGTAATAGTTTTTTTGTTGTTGTTGAAATAATTAGGAGATTCTTGGAGGAGCTCTGGCTTTGAGTTGGTTATCAATCTTCGTTACATGTAAAGAGATAAGTGCGACGACAACAGATTCGTTGATTAATTCTAAGCTTGTAAGATAATGTGCTTCTACAGGTGTATCGGCATGTGCCAAACTTGATTGCACTGTACAAATTTTACAATCATTATGCTGTTTTAAATCATTATGATGATGAAAAACACCCATAAAAGTTGCTATTATAAAGATAATGCTGAGATATTTTTTAAAAAATCTATTTATCATAATGAAATTTTATCATAAATAAGTGCAGATCATAATAAATATCATATTTATCAAAGAAATATTTTACACAGCTTTTACACTTCATGGTTATACTATTGCTATTTTTTCACGTCAAAAGGGGAGCTTATGAGTAACAATGTTGTACTGGTATTTCAAGCAGATGACACCGATATATTAGATATAGAAAGTTATATAGCCTCCCGTGGATATGAAATAAAAAGGATCAATGAGAAAACAAAGAAAAGTAACAAAAACATTATTGACTTTGGAGAATACTATAAATTTAATCTTAAAACCAAAGAAACTTTTTATAAAGGGGAGAAGGTCAAATTAACAAAGAAAGAGAGCCTTTTTTTAAAAATTCTTCTCCTGAATATGGGGCATATCGTCACTTTTGAGCAGGCCACAAACTATATATGGAATCAGGAAGAATCAATAACTGAAAATAATTTACGAACATTAGTATGGAGACTCAGAGGTAAACTAAAAACCGACCTTATTAAAAATAATCAGGGAATTGGTTATTATATTGATTTATCAGTGGTGGACAGCTAGGGATTCGAACCCTAGGTAGATTGCTCTACACCCGCGTTCCAGGCGAGCGCCTTCGACCACTCGGCCAGCTGTCCTTTTTTTGTAGGAGCGGTATTATAGCCAAGCTAAGTTTTAATCGTGCTAAAAGTTTTTAAATTTGTGTCATAAATTGTGTAAGATGTATAAGGTAAAGCAAGGGCAAAGGCTTCTTCAAATGATAGGTTTTGCACTATTGCCATTAGAACTCTTATAACACCCGCATGTGTTATAACTAAAACGTTATCAGCTTTTTGTGTTACGAGTTCTTCAAAAAAAAATTTCTTTACTCTTTGAACATACTCTTTATAATTCTCCCCATCAAGTGCTTCTATCCATTGTGAAAAATTTTTATACACTATACCCTGCGCAGTAATTTCATCAAATCCCAGCCCTTCATGTTTCCCCCATGATTTTTCTCGCAATTTTTCTGTAAAAACGGCATTTTTTGCCTGAACAAAAGCTTGCAAAGTCTCTTTTGCACGCCGCAAATCTGAACAATAGACCAGATCAAACTCTTTACATGTAAACAGCTCAGCTAACTTTTTAGCCTCTTTTTTTCCCTTATCTGAAAGCCCTATATCATTATGTCCGTTATATTTTCCAATGAAGGGCGTTTGTACCTCACCGTGGCGAACAAGTATTATTTTCATACTAAACCGATATAAGCATATTAAGTAAAACAAGTTCTGTCATTTCAATACTAAAACCGTAGATATCCCCGGTAAAACCGCCGTATCTTTTCATAAAAAAGTGTTTTAAAGCAAACATCACTAACAAAGCAACAAACAGCAGTAAAAAGCCGTGAAAAAGCAACGCAATAAAAAGTGTATATGCCACACTTATAAAAAATTGTTTTGTCGTTAACTCCTCTTTTGCCAAAGCTGCCATACCGTTTTGTGAAATATACGGATACAGATAAATTTGCAAAACAGCATTAAAACGTGAAAGCATAAGCACTACAGGTAAAAGGTATACAGCATCCAAAGCTGCCAAAGAAGATGCTTTAAGTAGTAAAAAAACAACGGAAAATATCATACCCATTCCACCGTTATGTGGGTCTTTCATTACATGTAACGCCTTTTCTTTAGGGACAAACAAACCGTCTATCGTATCACTGAATCCGTCAAGGTGCAGTGCACCCGTAAGTAAAACCCATAAAGCAAAAATAATTATACTTACATGTAACGGTGGAAAAAAGGGGGAAAGAAAAACAAAAGCACCATACAAAAGCAAACCGAGTAAAAACCCTATAAGCGGATAAAACATAACGGCATATCCATTGATGCCTTTGTAAAAATCGTGTACTTTAAAAAACGGTACGATACTCAGCATCGAAACAGCGAGGGCAAAACCTTTGAAGAGTTTATTCATTTTATTTTTGTACTGATTCCGGCAACGACATGATACACCTCATCACATTTTTGGGCAACCATCTGAGAAAGTTTTCCATTGATATCTACAAACTGACGGGCAAGTTTATTTTCAGGAATTATGCCACAACTTACATCATTGATGACAAATACGATATCGTGTTTTAGCTCCATCACGGTAGCTATTTCTGCTTCCATTTCCTCATATTTTTTTTCATGATAGAGCATGTTGTTGATCCACATACTCAAGCATTCAACGAGTACAGCACCCTCTTGTATTGCTATTTTATCTTTGAGGTTAATAGCCTCTTCAACTGTAATGAAATCACTTGAACGCTGCTCTTGATGTTGTTGTATCCGCTCTTGTATCTCATCATCTATAAATTCAGTTGTTGCAAGGTAAACAGGCTTTGCCCCTGAGAATTTTTTTATGTAGTTTTCGGCATTACGAGATTTGCCACTCTTAATGCCACCTATAAATAATGTTTTCATTTTAAAATTATAGCAGTTTTATAATATTTTTCGATATTATTCCATAAAACAATTTCAAAAAACAATGTTTTCTCGGAACCTAGGTTTTAACCTAGGCCTTCAGCTTTAAAGGCACAAAGCCCGCACTGAAGTACGGGTTCCGAAAAAGCCGCTTAACTTAATGGTATTGAGCTTAAAACCTAAGTTCCGAAAATAATGAGGAGACATATAACATGCTGAGTATTTCAAGCTTTTTACAACTTTTAAAAGAGTCTTTTCGTGATCTTTTACCTATCATACTTGTTATTGTATTCTTTCAGCTCGCCATTATTCAAAGTGTTCCGCCAAACTGGCTAAGCACTGCCATAGGTTTGGCAATAGTCGGTGTTGGACTAGCGGTATTTCTTCTGGGTCTTGAAGTCGGTATTTTTCCCGTAGGAGAAGGACTTGCAAGTGAATTTGCCCATAAAGGTTCTACCTTTTGGATTTTGATTTTTGGATTTATGATAGGCTTTGGAACGACTATAGCCGAACCTGCGCTCATTGTTATTGCCGACAAAGCAGCCAGCATAAGTGCTGGGAGAATTGATGCCACCATTTTAAGAACCGTTGTTGCCTTTTCTGTCGGTTTTGCCATAGTTTTGGGTGTATGGCGCATCATAAAAGGGCACCCTATCCAATACTACATTATTACGGGTTACATTTTAGTCGTCTCTGCTACAGCATTTGCACCAAAAGAAATAGTAGGACTTGCCTATGATTTAGGCGGTGTAACCACTTCGACCGTTACCGTTCCTCTTGTCGCAGCTTTGGGGATAGGTTTGGCTTCGACCATTAAAGGACGTAATCCTGTGCTAGACGGCTTTGGACTTATCGCCTTTGCTTCACTGACACCTATGATATTTGTACAGTTTTACGGTATTGCGGTGTATCAGTTTATTGATGCCGGCACTGCCGTTTTACCGCCTGTTATAGAAGAAATCGAAACTGTCAAAATGCACTTTGACATCATTTCTATTTTACAGGGTTTACTTGGCGTTATCAGCGATGTCATCCCTATTTTAGGTGTTATTATATTTTTTCAATACATTATTTTAAAAAAACCTATAGATAATATTAAAAATGTTATTATAGGCTTTGGACTTGTCATACTCGGTCTTGATGCCTTTATAGTCGGTTTGGAAATGGGGCTTTTTTCTGTCGGCGAGACTATGGCATATGAACTGACACAATATGACAGTGAGCTTATCATTTACTCTTTTGGTTTTCTCATTGGTTTTTCAACAACTATGGCAGAACCTGCTCTGACGGCAATCGCCCGAAAAGCGAAAGAGATAAGTGATGAAAAAATCAATGACTTTGTTCTTCGTCTTTTCGTTGCACTCGGCGTTGCCATAGGTATTGCCTTGGGTGCGTATAGAATCGTTGTAGGCGGTGAAATTGTTTACTACATTATAGCCGGATATATGCTTGTTATTGTCCTCACATTTTTAGCACCTAAGTATATTATTCCCATCGCCTATGACAGTGGCGGTGTCACAACTTCAACGGTAACGGTACCTCTTGTTGCCGCACTTGGACTCGGTCTTGCTACAAATATTCCCGGACGAGATCCTCTTGTAGACGGTTTTGGGCTTATCGCCTTTGCTTCTTTATTTCCTATGATAACAGTTATGTTATATGGCATCATCACAGAAAAAATGGGTGTAAAAGGAGAATCTGAAAAAGAAGAGATTCAGTTAAAAGAACTACGCCATGCCTTGGAAGATGTTAACAATATGGAACTCTCAACCGTTACCGTAGACGATACAAATGCAAGGCACTCTTATCTTATGAGCTTTTCTGCCGTACATGTAATCGTACCGCAAAATAAACAAGAAGAAGCACTTATAGCGGCAAAAGATGCAGGTGTTCGAGGTGTGACAATTATGAGTGCACACGGTATGGGTCTTGAGCATATGGAGAATTTTTATGATAGACTTCATTCTGATGCTACGGATGCCAACTTAATGTTTATTACCCAGACAAAGAATGTAGATAAGATAATAAAAGAAATCATAACAAAACTTGACATTACAGGAGACGGAAGAGGACTTACTTTCGCCTATCCGGTGTCTCACATAAAAGGCTTACGATTAAAACTTGGTGATTTATAAAAAGAGAGCTTATTTCTTTTTGTTTTTCTTGCGCAATCTTCTTCTCAATTTATCTATTTTATCCATCTCATGCGTTTCGAGTGAGATGTTTATATTTTCTACCTCTTCACCTATTTTTACACTTAACATTTCAGATTTTCTCATTGCCAAAATCTGTGAAGAAAATATACTTCTATGCCCTGAAATCAAAAAACTAATCACTGCTGCAAGTGCTGCATAATGTGCGATATCTATACCAAAGAGTTCCACAGCCATAATTGTTGATGCAATAGGCGTATTTGTAGTAGCAGAAACAACACTCACAAAACCAAGTGCTGCAAAAAGTGTAATATGCTCAGGCGAAATAATTGAGCCAAAAAAATGTCCACTTGTTGCGCCTATATAAAAAATTGGGGTTATGACGCCTCCACTGCCTCCCGCAGCAAGAGAAAGAGAGGTGAAAACAGTTTTTAAAAGAAAAGTGTACCAGTGAATATCTTGAGCAATTCCAGTATTTGGATTAAGTGCCTCCGCAATGGTATCAAGCCCCAAACCAATATACTGCTCACCAAAAACAAGTGTAAGCCCAACTATAATCGTACCACCGACAAAAGCTTTTATATATGTATTTAACTTTATTTTTTTTACATAATTATGAGTTTGTGCTATAGTTGTAATGACAATATCTGAAACAAAACCAAAAAAAAGTCCGGCAAGCACAACTTTCATAATAAGTCCGACATCTAAAGAGACATCCTGAAAAAAGTGTAAATCATAATACGTATACTCTATACCTAAAAACTGGGCTGTGGTAAAGGCGGCAAAACCGGCGATAAACGAGGGAAGCAGCACATCATACATAATGACACCGATAATTAAAACCTCAACTCCAAAGATTGCTCCGGCAATAGGTGTTCCAAATACTGTTGCAAAACCGGCACTGATACCGCAAATAACGAGTTTTTTCCTATCTTGTTTATGAAATTTTAAAAGCGTAGACAAATATGAAGCTACTCCTGCTCCAATTTGCGCACCGGGACCTTCTTTACCGACAGAACCACCTGAAAAAATCGTCAGTACCGTTGCCAAGGTTTTTATAGGAATAACAGAAACATTAATTTTCCCATCATCTTTATGTACAGCAGATATAACCTTTTCCGTACCATGCCCCTCAGCAGTCGGAGCAAAAGTTTTTACAAGCCACACAGTCAAAACAAGCGCAAAAGGAAGAGTATAATAGTATTCAAACCCAAGCAGTGAACGAGATGTTTCACTGTATGCCAAAAGCTTTAAAAATCCGGTAACGGTTGCACCGATAAGAATGCCTATCACGGATGATAGGAACACCCACTTTGTA
>JAMORM010000209.1 GCA_027063585.1 Sulfurimonas sp.
GGTAATATATGATAATATCACAGACCAAGAAGCACTTGATGCTTTTGTATGGCTCTCTCAAAAAGAGGGAATTATTCCTGCGTTTGAATCATCTCATGCAGTAGCATATCTTAAAAAACTACCTGATATAAAAGACAAACTTATTATTGTAAATCTTTCTGGACGTGGTGACAAAGATATGATACAGGCAAAAGACATACTTCATTTTGATTAAAAAATAAAACAGATTATCTGGCAATCATCTTTTCTATGAAAAGAGTGCCATTTATCTATAAAATCATAAAATCACTTCTGTTTCTAATATTTTGATACTATATAAAAAATAAATTGCGAAATGGAATAAAAAAAGATGAATATACAACTGATAAATAAAAAATCCTTAGATAACAAAAACAACCTTACTTTGAAACTTATCTCTCCTCAAAGATTAGAAAAAGCAAAATTTAAAAAAACACTAAAAAAAGCAGGTTTTAAAGCAGAACAAGACTCTTTGTGTGCAATGCACGGAAAATCTCTTCTGTTTTGCGGAACTGAAAATCATGAAAATGAGAACTTAAGAACTGTTGCAACAGCTGTTGCAAAAGCAATAAAAAACTATGATTATAAATCAGTTTCAGTAGATGTAAATAAAGAGAACATTCAAGCTCTGATTGAAGGGTTTATACTTGGTGGCTATGAGTTCAATACTTACAAATCAAAATCAAAAAAATCAAAGATCAAAAATATTTATCTCACATGTGAAGATGTTGAAGAACTTGCAGCACTCTTTGAAGAGTCTCTTATCATCGCTGAAGCAACTTGCTTTACACGCGACATCGTAAATACTGCACCAGATGACATGTACCCTAAAGTAATGGCAAAACTTGCGAAAAATCTTGCAAAAGAAAATGGTCTAACATGTGAAATTTTAGGGAAAAAAGAGCTTAAAAAAGAAAAATGTAATGCTATGCTTGCTGTCGGTCGTGCCTCACGTCATGACTCAAAACTTATTCATCTAACATACAAACCAAAAAATGCTAAAAAGATCATCTCTTTAGTTGGAAAAGGTCTGACATACGATAGCGGTGGACTAAGCTTAAAACCTGCAACAAGTATGGTAACTATGAAAATGGATAAGGCCGGAGCGTGTGCAGTATTAGGAATTATAAAAGCAGTAAGTGAGCTCAAACTTGACATCGAAGTACACGCATTTGTCGGAGCGGTTGAAAATATGATAGGCGGTGATGCATATAAACCTGATGATGTTTTAGTCTCACGTAAGGGAGATACTATTGAAGTAAGAAATACTGATGCAGAAGGTCGTCTTGTTTTAGCTGATGTTTTGGACTACGCACAGGACAAAACACAAGCAGATTATCTTTTTGACTTCGCAACACTTACCGGTGCTTGTATGGTAGCACTTGGTCAATATACTACTGGTGTAATGGGACACTCAAACAGACTTAGACACGACATTAGCAAAGCTGCAAGTAAAGCAGGCGAGCTTACTGCAAGCCTGCCATTTAACAAACATCTCAAAAAACAGCTTAAAAGTGAGATAGCAGATATCTGTAACATCTCTAACAAACCTTACGGTGGAGCTATTACAGCAGGTATGTTTTTAGACAACTTCATCAAAAAAGAAAACAAAAATAAATGGCTCCACTTTGACATTGCAGGTTCTGCCTATACAGAAACTCCTTGGGATGCCAATGTTCATGGTGCAACAGGTGCAGGTGTTCGTTTTATGATACAGTTTTTAAAAAATATAAAATAAGTAAAAAGGTTTATGGGGTTTTCATGAAACGACCTTTCATTATCCCCTGCCCTTTAAAACCTGCTCTTGGATAAGTATCATATATCCATGAGGCAACCTCTTCTAACTCTTTAGAAGAGATATTCTCTTTTTGCGAAGGCATGAGTCCAAAACGAGCAATTTTTTTCTTCATGCAGAGTGCTTTTGTTTGGCTTGGATACTGAACATAATCAACAATAAAAGAAACACCGTCGTGCTTGCTCGGATAATGCATCTTTACATGGCGCATTACACCATTTATAGGTGGTGCGATTATGGCAGACTTATCTGTAGGTACAGTTTTCATATGACACATTGCACATTTGTTATCAAAAATAGACTCGGCATTTGATGCTGCAAAAAGTGTTACCGAACATCCAACAACTCCAACTATTCCTCTTAGCAATATAGACTTCATTATAAATTCCTCAATTTAGATTTTATATGCTAACATTAGAGTATTAAGGCAATGTTAATATTTCAATGAATATAGATTGAAAAAATAATGACAATTTTGTTATAATCTCAAAAATTTTTAAAAAGGAGAACGTGATGGCACTGCAAGAACTGTTTGCTGCAACAAAACAAGCACTGTTAAAGAGTTTGAAACCATGCCATTGTCACCTCTTTTTTACACTCAAATCTAAACTGATGGTTTTACTAAACCACTATATTCCAAGATGCCCATTCTACACAGTGTGTTTTGCATTCCGTAGAACCGGCGTGCACCCTCCTCTTTCAATATCCCTTTAATAATCAAACAATCACAATTAGTATAAAAATTTAGTTGCCCTGTTAATCTCAAAAAACATCTTTTTTGTAGCTTTAGGGGGTTGTAGGGACATTATGTCCCTGCTGTTAAAATGGGCTTTGCTCATTTTGACATTTAAAAGACAGAAGGATATTGACATGTCAAAAAATAGTTATATATTAGGATTTCCAAGAATTGGTGAGCAAAGAGAGCTCAAAAAATCACTTGAGAATTACTGGAGCGGTAAAAGTAGCTTTGGCGAAGTGCAAAAAGTTGCGAGTGATCTGAAAAAGAGACACTGGTCTTATCAAAAAGATGCAGGCATTGAATATATCAGTTCAAATGACTTTTCATTTTATGACAATATGCTTGATACTTCCATACTCTTTAGTGTTATTCCTGAGAGATTTAAGGGTCTTGAAAATGAAGAACTCTACTTTGCAATGGCTAGAGGAAACAAAGACGCTACGGC
>JAMORM010000210.1 GCA_027063585.1 Sulfurimonas sp.
TGAAGAAGAGGAAGACGAACCCGATTATGAGAATATGGATCCGGATGATATAGAAGCAGAAATAGAAAGACTTCTTGCACAACGTCAAGCTGAAGACAAAGCAAAAAGAGAAGCAAAAATAGCTGCCGGTGAGGAGGTTCCATCGATGCCGCCTGAACCGAGTGAAGAAGAACCAAAAGAAAAAAAGAAAGAAGAAAAAGCCGAAGTACCAAAAGCACCGGCTCCGACACCGGCTCCATCAAAGCAAGCAAAATCACAAAAATCTTCATCAGATGAGGCAAAAGCAGCAGCTCCTGCAAAACGTGCTCCTACTACGGTTGAGCAAACGATTCGTGTGGATGTAAAAAGACTTGACCACTTGATGAACCTCATTGGTGAACTTGTACTTGCTAAAAATAGACTTATTAAAATAAATGATGATGTAGAAGAGCGTTATGAAGGGGAAGAATTTTTAGAAGAGTTAAATCAGGTTGTCTCAATAGTTTCGCTTGTAACAACTGATTTGCAGATTGCAGTTATGAAAACTCGTATGCTCCCAATAGGAAAAGTGTTTAACAAATTCCCTAGAATGATTCGTGACCTTTCTCGTGAACTTAATAAAAAAATAGAGCTTGTTATATCAGGGGAAGATACGGAACTTGATAAATCAATTGTTGAAGAGATTGGCGATCCTCTTGTTCATATTATACGTAATTCATGCGATCATGGAATCGAAACACCAGAAGAACGTCTTGCTAAAGGAAAACCGGAAGAGGGTACAATAGCGTTAAAAGCATATAACGAAGGAAATCAGATCGTCATTCAAATAGATGATGATGGTAAAGGGCTTGACCCTCAAATGCTCAAAGACAAATCGCTTCAAAAAGGTATTATTACCGAAAAAGAAGCTGAGAATATGAGTGATAAAGAAGCATATACACTTATTTTTAAACCGGGATTTTCAACGGCAGCATCCGTTACAAGTGTATCTGGCCGTGGTGTTGGCATGGATGTTGTAAAAACAAACATTGAAAAACTTAACGGTATTATTGATATTGACAGTGAAGTAAATGTCGGCACGTCTATAAAGTTAAAAATTCCATTAACATTGGCAATTATTCAAGCCTTACTTGTTGGTGTTCAAGAAGAGCATTATGCTATTCCTTTAGCTTCTGTACTTGAAACAGTTAGAATTTCAAAAGATGAAATTTATACGGTAGAGGGACGTTCGGTAATGAGACTTCGTGATGATGTTCTTCCTTTGGTACATATCGGTGATATTTTTGAAGTTGAGCGAATTTTAGATGCGAGTGAACATGCTTATGTTGTTGTTCTTGGTTTGGGAACAAGTAAACTGGGTCTCATTGTAGATATTTTGGTTGGACAAGAAGAGATAGTTATTAAATCTCTAGGTGATTATCTCAAAGGTATTGAAGGGATTGCCGGAGCTACAATCAGAGGGGATGGTGGTGTTACATTAATTGTAGATGTTGTTGCACTGATGAGTATGGCAAAAGATGTAAAAGCCACAGCACTTACAAATGGTAACGGGGGTGAAGCTGCAAGTAATGAAAAGACGAAGCCGAGTGATTATACTATAATGGTAGTTGATGATTCGAAAACAGATAGAACGATTATGAGAAAATCATTGGAGCCTATGGGTGTGACTATTGTTGAAGCAAATGATGGGCAAGAAGCATTAAATATTTTAAAGTCAGGTGATTATAATTTTGATGCGATGCTCATAGATATTGAAATGCCTAGAATGGATGGTTATACACTTGCAAATGAAATTAAAAAATATAACAGATACAAAAATTTACCGTTGATTGCTGTAACCTCTCGTACAAGTAAAGCAGATCGTATGCGCGGGGTTGAGTCCGGTATGGTAGAATATATTACAAAACCTTATTCAGCAGATTATTTAGCAAGTGTCGTGCAAAGAAATGTTAATTTTAAACCGGAGTTTTTATAATGAGTGATAAATTAAAAGATATTATTAATAAACAAGGTGAACAGCAAGACAGTGTAGTGGATCAGCTAGATGATGTGGTACAGCTTGTCGGATTTGTAATAGGCGATGAGGAATATGCTGTGCCTATTCTTTCGATTCAAGAGATTATCAAACCTTTTCCATGGACAAGAGTTCCTCAGGTTCCAAAATATGTATTGGGTGTATTTAATCTTCGTGGTTCGGTTATTCCGCTTATAGATCTGCGTACAAAATTTGGGCTGCCTACAAAAAAGCAAAATGATGAAACACGTTTTATTGTTATGCGTCACGGTGATGATGTTGCAGGTTTTGTAATCGACAGACTGACAATGGCGATACGTATCAAAAAAGAAAATGTAGGACCGCCTCCTGATACGGTTAATGGGGATGATACAATTATTGATGGTGTTGGAAAACAAGAAGATAAAATTATTACTATTTTAAAAGTAAACAAACTTTTAAAAAGAGATTTTTAGTCTTTTCCTCCTATGAATAAGAAGCCTCTTCATATAGATTTTCAAAAAGATGGTGTTTCCCTTGATTTTTCAGGGGAATTGACATTATATAATCTTACCCAAGCACAAAGCCTTATTGAAACAAATACACTTTCCAACACTCAAAAAATAATTATCAACCTAGAACAAGTTCAGTATCTTGATACTGCATTTGCCTTGTTTTTAACTGATATACAAGAAAAGTATAATGCAGAGATTCAATGTGGCAATAAAAACTTTTTGCATACGCTTGCGTTGACAAAAGAACATAAAAAAAGACTTGATACCAATGATAATATACATAAAAAAAATATCATTGAATATATTGGAAAAACATTTTATGAGAGCTACCTCTCTTTTATCTCTTTTGTAGAGTTTTTAGGGAAAATTTTCACCTCTTTTTTACTCTATTTTAAAAGCATAAAAAATATTCGTATAAAAGAAATTGCATTTGAAATTAATGAAAGTGCAGTACGTGCATTTGGTATTGTTGCCCTTACGAGTTTTTTAATCGGTTTGGTGACAGCTTATCAGGCAGCTTATCAGCTCCAACGTTACGGGGGCAATATCTTTATAGTAGATATGATGGGTATTTCTATATTTAGAGAGCTTGCACCACTTATTACGGCTATAGTTATAGCGGGTAGAAGTGGTTCTGCTTATACGGCACAAATAGGGGCTATGAAAATAACGCAAGAGATTGATGCGATGCGGACTATGGGTTTTGACCCTTATACTTTTTTGGTGCTGCCTAGAATTATTGCTCTTATTATTATGCTGCCAATATTGATTTTTGTCTCAGATATGATGGCGATGCTTGGTGGAATAATAGTGGCTGATTTAAGTTTGGACTTAACGCCGTCACTTTTTTTAGACAGACTCAGCGAGGTTGTGGCAATCAAACACTTTTACGTCGGATTGATAAAGGGGCCTTTTTTTGCATTTTTGATTGCATCTATCGGTATTTATCGAGGTCTTATGGTCAAAGATGATACACAAAGTATAGGATTTAATACAACAAAAAGTGTCGTCGAATCACTTTTTGCAGTCATTGTCTGTGATGCGATTTTCTCCATAGCTTTTACAAATCTGGGGATATAATGGAGTTGATAAAAGTAAAAGATGTCAAGACTGTTTTTGGTGAGAAAGTTGTGCATGATGGATTGGACCTGCATGTTGATGAAGGTGAAATTTATGGTCTTTTGGGTCCAAGTGGCTGTGGAAAGACGACACTGCTGCGTGAAATGGTAATGCTGCAGGAGTTTGAGGCAGGTTCTATAGAGATTTTAGGAAAAAAGATAGAAAATATAAGTGAAGAAGATGCGCAGGAACTTCGACGTAAATGGGGTGTGCTGTTTCAGTTCGGTGCGCTTTTTTCTTCTTTGACTTTAGCGGAAAATATAGCTTTGGCATTAAGGGAGTACTCAACACTCTCTGAAGCGATGATACAAGAAATAGTCGCTTTTAAACTTGACCTTGTCGGACTGAAACCCAGTGATGCTTTTTTGTACCCCTCAGAAATAAGCGGGGGAATGCGTAAAAAAGCGGGAATTGCCAGAGCCTTGGCGATGGATCCGAAGCTCTTGTTTTTGGATGAGCCAACAAGCGGACTTGACCCGATTTCCGCAAGAGAGTTTGATGAGCTTATACTCCAACTGCGTTCTATGTTGGGGTTGACAATTGTGATTGTAACGCATGATTTACATTCTATATATAATACTTTAGATAGAATGGCTATAATTGATAATAAAAAAGTTGCCTATGAGGGCAGTTTAGAAGAGGTTACTTCTGTGAAGAATGATTTTATACAAACTTTTTTTAGAGACAAAATATGAATAATAAAGTAAACTATACATTTATCGGATTTATTGTTTTGCTGGGGATAATCAGCATGCTCAGTTTTACATACTGGATGCTTAAACCTACAAAGGCAGAAGATACACAAAAATATATTATATATTTCAGTGAATCAGTTTTAGGGCTTAACTTGGATGCACCGGTAAAATATAAAGGAATAAAAGTAGGAAAGGTAGTACGGCTGCGTATTGATCCAAAGAATAGCGAGCAAATAGAGGTGACAGCAGAAATTGTAAAAACAACACCAATTAAAGAAGATACTGTGGCAAAACTTACTGCGCAGGGGATTACGGGACTTAGTTATATAAATTTGAGTGAAGGAGTCAATAATAGTAAACCTCTTCAAGTTAAACAAGGAGAGACGTACCCAGTTATAAAGTCTGCACCTTCCTTTTTTGCTAATGTTGAACAATCCTTGGGGTCTGTATCGGAGTTATTGGTATTAACTTTGGACAGAACAAATAAAGTGCTTAATGACGAGAATCAAAAACAATTTGCAAAACTTTTGAAAAAAAGTGCTCAAGTGATGGCTAAAATAGATACTGTGCTTGATGCCAAAACCATTGCCCATTTACAGCAGAGTGCAAAAAATCTTGAGCAGTTAACACAAAAAGCAGAGAAAAGCATTCCTAATATAAACAAGTTAATCAATCATAGTATTGCGTGGGAAGACAAAATTGATGCCTCGTTTGTTAGCATTAAAAATACTTATGAGGAGATGGGACTTATTATGGACAATATGGCAAAATCTTTCTTACATGTAGAGAACAATGTAGAAGATGTAACAGTGCAAACCCTTCCTGTGATGAATGGCACTATGGTAGAGATGCAGCAGACATTGATAAATATGAATGAAGTGCTACATCAGTATGAACGCAGTCCGAGTGATATGTTGTTTAAAAAAGAAAAAATAAAAAGGGGACCTGGTGAAAAATAATTTTAAAACTGTATGTATATTGTTTTTTGGATTGTTTATACTTGTTGGATGTACTCCTTCACCGACACCGGCGATGGACGAATATAGGCTTAGTGTGGCACTACCGATAAAAAATACCGATACGACAAAATGCGCTAAAAAATTGCTTAAAGTTGAACAGGCATATGGTGATAAACTGTTTATGTCTTTAAAAATGCATTATGTGCAAGGAAAATATAAACAGTATGCCTATGCACAATCAAGATGGGCACAAAGTCCAAATGAAAAAATTACACAAAGCATAACAGAGTATCTGCGGGCAATGCACCTTTTTAAAAGTGTGCAAAATGCAGCTTCAAAAACAAAAAATGATTTAAGACTTGAAGTTAATATAGAAGATTTTATGCAGTATTTTGATGAAAATGAAAAAAATTCCTATGTAAATATTGCTATTACATGTAACCTTATTGATGATGCTACACATAAAATAGTTGCTGTAAAAACTTTTAAAGTACATGTAAAAGCGAAATCAGATGATGCCTTTGGCGGAGTAGCAGCATTAAATGAAGGCTTGAAGATTTTTTTAAAAGAGTGTGGTTTATGGCTGCAAGGAGTATGTCTTGATAAGCGAAAAAGAGTATAGAAAAAGAAGAACGCGCTTAGGGCGTAAATTGAAGCCCTTTAGTGTGGCTGTTTTGTTTAGTGCTACTCCAAAAACACGTTCAAACGACACTGAGTATCCTTATCGACAAGACAGTAATTTTTACTATATGAGCGGCTTTAAAGAAGATAACTCGGCATTGGTATTTGTAAAAGGTGCTAAAAATTTTCATACATTTTTGTTTGTTGCCAAAAAAGACAAGACACAGGAACTATGGCATGGAAAAAGGCTTGGAAAAGCTAAAGCTAAAGAGCATTTTATGGTGGATGATGTTTTCGAATTTGATGAATTTAATGCAAAATTCAAAGAGTTTGTGACAGATAAACATCATGTTTATTATGATTTTAAGCTGGACTATTCTAAGGTAAAAGTTTTAAAACGTTATACCAAAGACATACTTAGTTATGAAAATCTTGCGACATATATTGAGAGAATGCGTTTAATTAAATCTAAAAATGAAATTAAACTCATTAAAAAAGCATTGAGTATTACAAAAAAAGCACATCATAAAGCGATGAAAATAAGTGCAAAACTACAGTATGAATATCAACTACAAGCGAATATCGAGTATATTTTCAAAAAAAACGGCGCATACAGTGATGCTTATACTTCCATAGTTGCCTGCGGAAACTCGGCAAATACGCTGCATTATATAAACAATGATAAAAAACTTGTACAAGGTGAGTTGATACTTATAGATGCGGGATGTGAATATGACTATTATGCGAGTGATATTACAAGAACCATCCCGGTGAGCGGGGAATATACTAAAGCGCAGGAAGAAGTTTACGAGATGGTTCTTACTGTGCAAAAAAAGATTATCAGTATGATTCAACCAAATATATTAAGAAGTTCTTTACAAAAAAAGTCTGAAGAACTTCTATGTCAGGGGATGATTGATTTAGGAATATTGCAAGGAGAGTGTAAAGTTCTTTTAAAAGAAAAAGCACATAAAAAATACTATCCGCATGGTATTGGGCATTGGATGGGACTTGATGTGCATGATGAATGCCCGTATAAAAAGCTAAACGGCAAAGAAATTCCTCTGCATCCGGGAATGGTAATGACAATAGAACCCGGTATTTATCTTGATGAAGAAGATGACAATATTCCTAAGAAGTACAGAGGTATAGGCATAAGAATTGAAGATGATATTTTAGTAACGAAAAACGGGCATGAAAATCTCTCTTGTAAAATTGTAAAAGAAATACAAGATATTACTCGTAAGAGTAACTCCAACCGGTAAGGTTATCTTTTTTAGCTTCATTAAATTCATCTGAATCTGCTAAAAAGTCCATGACATGCATCACTGCATATGGTATACTCCTCTGATCTTCTGGCTTTACTAAAAGCAGAGGCATAGGCGTGTCTTGGGCTTTACTGAGCGCAAAACCTACTGGCATAAGCTGACTCATTAGTTCTGCCGGCTTTCCTATTTTATGCTCTTGCAAAAACTTCTCAAGTATAGCATCTTGTATCTCCTTTGGCAGTTTTTCATCGGTATTTAAAAAAATAGTAAAGTGAACAGGGGTTTGTTTAAAATGTTCGGGTGCCGGTGCTGCCATAATGATGTATTCTACATTTTTCAAATGCTCTTTTATCTGTTTTTGGTCTAAATATTTATCTGTTTTTATCGCTTTGGCTTGCATAGTATTCTCTTTTTTTATTTATATTGTATTTTTTATACGGTTATTCAAAATTAATGTCTATTTGATTTTCGGAACCTAGGTTTTAACCTAGGCCTATTTGTTTAAATGTCTAAAAGGCAAGGTTAAAACCTTGCTTCCGAAAAAAAAACATATTATTTTTTTAAACCTGTTTAGAATTTTATCATAAATTGTTTTATAAGATGGTACAAAATATGCTTTATATTTTATACAAAGTAATACCAAACTTTACTTTTTAGTAAGGTTTGGTATAAGGACATTTATGCAGTTTATAGAAGCACTTAAACTTAGAAGTAAGCTTTTTTTTCTTTTTCTTTTGATAACCATAGGCTTGTTTGCTCTTGGTTTTATAGGTGCGACCTATGTCAATGCGATGAAAAAAAATATGGATTCTTTGTATTTTGGTTCTTTAATACCTGTTACTGAATTGAATGAAATAGTCCAAACATATAACTATGGTTTAGCGAATACCGTTTATAAAGTGAGTCGGACAGAAATAAGCCCAAGTGAAGCAGCATTTAAAATAGAATCATCCTTGGAATACATTAATAAAAAATGGAAAAGTTACATATCTCATTTTAAAACAGAAGATGAACTTGGATATTTGGAATATGCCGATTTAGAAGTGAACCGTACAAATGATTATTTTTACAGAGTATTAAATGCAGTAAAATCTTCTAAAGATTTAAGCCGTATATCCATTAAAACGCTTGAAAAAAAAGTAGAGTCGATACATAATGTATTGCAAAAACTGATTAATTATGAAGTGAATATGGCAAATTATGAAAGAAAGAAATTTCTTTATGCATATCAATCAATATTGATGAAGATCGGTATTGCCTTGGGTGTTATTATATTAGGTGTGCTTGCGATGCTATTTTATGTATTTGAGAGTATTCAAAAAGATCAGACGCGGCTTGAAGTGGCATCTAAAAAGCTAAAAATTTCCAATAAAAAACTTGAAAATGCTTCCTATACGGATTCGTTGACCAATCTTCATAACCGAAGATATTTTAACTTTATATATGACAGAGAAATTAAACGTGCAAAACGGAACAAGACTTATGTGACCTTTATGATGTTAGATATTGATTATTTTAAACAATATAACGATACCTACGGTCATGTTGAGGGAGATTATGCCCTTAAAAGCGTTGCAAAAGTTTTAAAAGAGACGCTTAAACGTCCGGGTGATTATGTATTTAGACTCGGTGGAGAAGAATTTGGCATATTATTAAGTGATACGGATGAAACCAACAGTGCAAACCTTGCAAGAGAAATTTGTGATGCTATCAGAGATAGAGAGATTCAACATGAAGCTTCTAAGGTGAATAAGTTTCTTACTATTTCTGTGGGAGTTGTCTGCTGCATAGCAGATGATGCTTTGGATGAAAATGTGTTAATTTCACGTGCTGATGAAATGCTGTATGAAGCAAAAGAGGGCGGAAGAGACAGGTATGTTATAACATCTAATGCCTCAAAGGCAAAAATTGCTTAGTGTCCGTTTTTAAAACGAAATCCCTGTTCAACTAAAAGAGGACGAAGCTTTGCTTTGAGCTCTCCTTGAAATTCCATCCAGCCATCTTTGAGGCTTCCGCCGCAACCCATTTTTTTCTTGAGCAATTTGAGCAGTGCTGCTTGTTCCTCTTTTGGTCTGTAAAATTCACCGACAAGAGTAACGGTTTTTCCTCTGCGTTTCTCTTTTTGAAATACTAAAAAATGTTTGCTTGGCTCTTGAATTTCGTTTGAAACTTTTGTTTTACGTGGGCTCTGCACTTCCGCCCAACTATCATCAATAGCAGCACCAATGAAAAGGTCGAGTTTTTTACCTCTACTCATCTAGCATACTTTTTGAGCTAAAATACTCATATTTTCTTTATTATATTTTTTATCTCGAAGTGTTTGTAGTACATCATCCAAAGAATAAGATTTATGATTATATACAACCACTAAAACTTCATCACCTGTTTGTAAAAAAGTCGTCTCTCCATAAGGCGTATATCGTGTTGCTCCTATACTGATAACAGCATCTGTCGGATTATTACATGTAACGAGATACTCTTTAATGTTTTCCAGCGGTCCGAAATCTTCTTGCGTATTGATTTGATTTTGAATCCACTCGATTAGTTTGTTATAAAAGTAGCTGTAGCCGCTTAGTTGTATATTTTCGCCATAAGCATGGAGTTCATTGTTTCGACGTAAAAAACTGCAAATACTAAAATCATCCATGATGCCACCCTCGGCAAACTTGTCAATACTAAGAAGTTCTGCGGCAATCCCTTTGGAATTTTCTCCCCAGTTCTTTTTGTCACTGATTTTTTCAGCTGTGCCGATTCGAATAGAACAGTCATTATATGCAGCAAAATACTTTGGAATAATGCTGCTAATTTTGCCATCTTTATAGCGGAGTTCACAAATAAGTCCGACTTCGGGTTCAGCCTGAACATTGACATCTTCTTTTGGAAGTTTGATATCGGTAGAAGAAAGAGGATAGGTAAAGAGTATTTCTTTGGGACGAAGAGTATCTGTGGTTTTTTTACAAGGGAGATAAAATGGAAATATACCCTTGGGTGCCGCTTCATCTTCTGTGATAATATTTTTAAAATCTTCAAGTTCTCCGGCTTGAGCAAGGTGCAGTGCAAAATTACCTGCAATGCCCAAGCCTAAGTAGTTTTTATACTTTTGCATAACTAGAGTGTTCCGGCTTCTTTTGCAACAGCAAACTCTTCATAACTTCCTTGAAAGTCAGTGTATGTATGGTCAGCATGAATTTCTATAATACGTGTAGCAAAAGCATCAAGCAGTTCACGGTCATGTGAGACACAAATTACGTTACCGTTAAACTCATGAAGTGCTTCACCAAGAGCAACAATCGCTTCAAGGTCAAGGTGGTTGGTCGGTTCATCAAGTACTAAAAAGTTACCGCCCTCAAGCATCATTTTACTAAGCATCATACGGTGTTTCTCTCCACCGGAGATTGATTCTACATTTTTTTCCTGCTGTTCACCGTTAAAAAGCATACGTCCCAAACAATTTCGGATTTCTGCTATTTCGCGTTTAGGATCAAATGCGCGTAACCAGTCGTAGAGTGTACCGTCACCTTCGATGATGTCTGCTGTATCTTGTGGGAAGTATGAGGGCTCAATAGTCGCACCCCAAGTAACAGTTCCTCCACAGCTTGGTTTCATCTCTTCCATAATGATTTTTATAAGTGTTGTTTTACCTACACCATTTCCACCGATAATGGCGATTTTTTCACCGGGGATTACTTTAAAAGTAATATCTTTAAGAACTTCATTATCACCATAAGAGTGACAAATATGCTCTACATTAAGTGCTTCATCACCCATAACGCGTTTTGCTTTAAAAACAATAGACGGATCACGGCGTGATGATGGTTTGATTTCATCTATTTGGAGTTTATCAAGTTGTTTCTGTCTTGAAGTAGCCTGTTTTGCTTTTGAAGCATTTGCACTAAATCGACGCACAAAGGCTTCTAACTGTTCTTTTTCTTTTTGTTTTTTTGCATTATCAAGCTCCATCTGTTTTGCCATAACATTTGCAGCCAAATACCAGTCGTCATAATTACCGGTAAACTCACGGATTTTTTGGTAGTCAACATCAAGGATGTTTGTTACTACCGCATTTAGAAAGTGTCTATCGTGAGAAATAACAACCAGTGTTCCCTCGTGGCGCTGTAACTCATTTTCAAGCCATGTAATTGTTTCAATATCCTGGTTATTGGTAGGTTCATCTAAAAACAGTACATCAGGTTTAGGGTACAAAACCTGTGCAAGCAGAACCTTGAATTTGTCGGCAGAATCAAGAGTACTCATAAGATCATTGTGCTTCTCAGCAGGAATTCCTACATTCTCGAGAATTTTTGCAATGTTTACATCATATTCATAAGTAGGGTCTTCTTCAACACAAATAGTTTCAAGCTCTGCCAAACGATTATTGACAGCGTCATCTTCAAAGTCACCAGTCGTATAAATTTCTTCTTTTTCTTTGATGGCATCATATAAGCGCTTGTTTCCGTAAAGAACGGCATCCATAATCGTAAAGTCTTCATATGCGTATTGATTTTGTCCAAGAACACCGACTTTGTTTTGTTTTGGAATAATGACTTCACCGTCATATTCATTAATTTGTCCTGAAAGAATCTTAAGAAATGTTGTTTTACCGGCACCGTTAGCACCGATGAGACCGTATCTTTTGTGACGGTCAAGTTTTAAGTTTATATCTTGAAATAGCACTCTGTTTCCAAAGCGCATAGTTAAATTTTGTACTGTTACCATAATGTTGCCTGTAATTTTTTCGCGATTATATCGAAATTATCATAAATATTTGGTTATTATATGGTATGCAAATACGAGAAATGACATTAAAAGAACTTTATAGCGTTTATGATGTAGTAAAACAACTTCGCACTGAGCTGAGTTATAAAGAGTTTGAAGACCTTATTTATGATATGCGGCACATGGAGTATAAAATGTTTGGCATACTTGAGCGGGGTGAATTGGTATGCTACAGCGGTGCTGCTGTACAGACAAATCTGTACCATAAAAGACATTTATATATTTTTGATTTGGTTACAGATGAAAAATACCGCAATAAAGGATATGGAAAAATGATGCTACAATACTTGCATGATTATGCCAAAACGGCAGCCTGTGAACATCTTGTGCTTTCATCAGGAGTGCAAAGAAGAGAAGCACACAACTTTTATGAAAAAGAGGGCTTTGTAAGAAAGAGTTATTTGTTTGTCAAGAGTGTTTGATTTTTATCTGCCGCAGCACTTTTTATACTTTTTGCCGCTGCCGCAAGGGCAGTTGTCGTTTCTTTGTACTTTAGAGTTATAAAGCTCTCCGTCTGCATACTTCCAAAGTCCTTCTTCTTGAATGAAATTGCTCTTTTCATGTAAGACCTTTATGCCCTCACCGTCACGATAATAGGCTCTAAACTTTACCGTATTTACCGTTACATGTAACACATCAAGCCCCAGCCATTCGACAGAATTTGAAAACTCTTTTATAAGCGCTATATCATCAGGATAACGGTTTTGCTTAGCACTGCTGTAAATGAGATACTCACCGTTTGCCAAGACATAAGCACTGTAGCGGCTTCGCATCAACTCTTCCGGTGTTTTCGCGGCTTTTTTTTGTTCTATTATAGGCTCACAGCATTCACTAAAATCTAAATCATTTCCACAAATACACATACTCATCCGTTTTTTAGATAGAATTATACTGTAAATCATTACATGTAAGCTGGTAAGGTATTTCGGAACCTAGGTTTTAACCTAGGCTGAGTTGCGTCAAAGTCAAAAGGGCAAGGTTGCAGAAAAAATTTAGTTTTTTTTTCAAGTCATGCTTTAGCGTTTGAAGATCTTGCTTCCAAGGTGTAAAAAAAGGTAGAAAAATGAAAATAAAGTCACTCTATATATCTGCACAGGAAAAAAATGCCGGAACCCTTTTTGTCTCTATGGGAATGATGGAAATTCTCAAGCGCAAACTGCATCGTGTCGCTTTTTTCCGTCCAATAATTTTTGATAAAAATATACGAGACGGCGATATTGACTTCATTTTACAGCGTTACAATTTAGATATGAACTATGAAGAGTGTTACGGTTTTGACATTAAAGAGATCGAAGAGATGATTTCCAAAAAGCAGGACAATTCCCTTATAACCCAGCTCATTGACAAATTTAAAAAACTTGAACAGGAGTATGATTTTGTTTTGTGTGAAGGGATAAGACGTTCTTTTTTAACTTCGACTATCAGTTATGATTTAAATATTAAAATCGCTCAAAATTTTGCAGCACCGATGATTAATATCATTAAAGCTGACGATGCCACAAGCAAAGAAATATATGAAAATGTTTTGATTGAAAATGAGTATTTGACCTCTGAGGGTTGTACTCATTTTGCTACTTTTGTTAATAGAGTAGATGATGAGAAACAACAGCAGCTTCAAAAAATGTTTGAAAAAGTTTCCTATACAATTTACCTCTTAAAAGAGGTTGCAGAATTAAATCTGCCTACTATTGATGATGTGATGGATGCGCTTGGAGCAAAAGAAGTTATATTTGAAGCGCATGATCATGCAAGAATTATAAAAAATGTAAAAGTTGCAGCACTGACACTGGATAATTTTTTAGAGCACATTGAAGAAGACGATTTAGTCATAGTGCCTGCTGATAGATCAGACATAATATTGGGGCTCTTTGGAGCTTTACATTCATCAAGTTATCCAAATATCAGTGCTATTATTTTTCCTTTTAGTATGAAGCTTAACAAAAATATTCAAAAACTTATAGCTGGTCTCAATAGCTTTAAAGTGCCTATCCTTTCTGTCGATACCGATACTTTTACAACTGCAAAAAATATAATGAAAGTACATTCACGGCTGCGTGTAAATTCAGAACGAAAAATTGCCTTAGCATTGGGACTTTTTAACAGCAGTATCAATTTAAAAAGCATAGAAGAAAAAATAGCAAATACATACAGTAATATTATGACACCGCAGATGTTTGAGTATAAACTTTTTCACTTGGCATCGCAAAATAAAAAGAGAATTGTACTGCCAGAATCAAGTGATGAACGAATTTTAAGAGCTGCAGAGATAATTTTACGACGAAATGTTGCCGATATTGTTTTACTAGGGGATGAAAAAGAACTAAAAGAGCGTTATAAGCGTCTTGGACTTGATTTATCCGCTGCAAGTATAGTCAATCATCTCACATCCCCGCTGATACAAAAGTTTACAGAGACTTTTTATGAGTTGAGAAAACACAAAGGTCTGACAAAAGACGCGGCAAAAGACGCAATGTTACATGAGAACTACTTTGGCACTATGATGGTTTATTTGGGTTATGCCGACGGTATGGTCAGCGGTGCTGTTCATGCAACGGCAGATACTATTCGTCCTGCTTTGCAGATTATAAAGACAAAACCGGAATTTTCTGTAGTATCAAGCGTTTTTTTTATGTGTCTTAAAACAAAGGTGCTTGTGTACGGCGATTGTGCCATTAATCAAGATCCCGACGCACAAACACTGGCAGAAATTGCTCTTGCCTCGGCACAAAGTGCGAAGATGTTTGAAATTGAGCCGAGAGTTGCCATGCTTTCATACTCAACAGGAGAGAGCGGACACGGCTCAGATGTAGAAAAAGTCAGAGAAGCAACAAAAATAGTGCGGCAAAAAAACCCTGATTTACTTGTAGAAGGCCCTATTCAATATGATGCGGCAATAGACACAGAAGTGGCAAAAATAAAACTGCCGAACTCGAAAGTGGCAGGGAGGGCAACGGTATTTGTTTTTCCTGATTTAAATACAGGCAACAATACTTACAAAGCCGTTCAGCGCTCCAGTGGAGCGATTGCTATTGGTCCGATATTGCAGGGTTTGAAAAAACCTGTCAATGATTTAAGCAGAGGTTGTCTTGTAGAAGATATAGTTAATACTGTAGCCATTACAGCTATTCAAGCAGGAAAAAATGAATGAAAATTGCTGTAATAAATTCCGGGAGTTCTTCAGTGAAGTTTAAACTTTTTGATATGCCGAGTGCAAATGTGATTAGAGACGAATTTGTCGAGCATATCGGTGAACCAAATTCACCAATACAAAATCATTATGAGGCAATAAAGAGTTTACATGTAAACTTTGCAGACATTGATGCGGTAGGACATAGAGTTGTTCACGGCGGCGAGAAATTCAGAAATTCTGTATTGATAGATGATGAGGTAATGGAAGCAATAAAAGATTTGATTCCTTTGGCACCTTTGCATAACCCGGCAAACCTCGAAGGCATAAAAGTTGTTTGTCAAAAAGCAGCGAATATTCCACAAATAGCTGTTTTTGACACAGCTTTTCATACTACACTTTCAAAAGAGGCATTTGTGTATGCACTACCTTATGAAATGTATGAAAAAAATAAGATTCGTCGTTATGGATTTCATGGAACATCGCATGCCTATTTACTTCAAGAAGCGGCAACACTGTTAAAGAAAAAAGTACAAGAGACCAATATCATCACACTGCATCTGGGAAATGGGGCGAGTGCCTGCGCAATTAAAAATGGAAAAAGCTGTGATACTTCTATGGGCTTTACCCCGCTTGAAGGGCTTGTTATGGGTACAAGATGCGGTGATATTGATCCTGCAATTGTATTATTTATGCAAAATGAACTGGATTTGAGTGCTGATGAGGTCGATGCTCTGCTCAACAAAAAATCAGGACTGCTCGGTTTATGCGGTGAAAATGATGTAAGAAATATAGAACGTCGCAAAGATGACAAAGCAAAATTGGCACTCGATATTATGGTGCGCCGTATTCAAAAGTACATAGGAGCGTATATGATTGTACTTGAAGATGTAGATGCTGTTGTATTTAGCGGTGGTATAGGTGAAAATTCTTTGTATGTACGAGAAAGGGTTATGAATAATAAGATATTGAAAAATATAAAATCATTGGTTATAAAAACAGATGAAGAGTTGCAAATAGCACATGAATGTTTGGGAGTTTTAAAAGAGTAAAAAATTATACAGGCATAAAAACCTGTATAAAGAGTGTGAAGTTAACTACTAAAGTGGAGTTACGTTCTCAGCTTGTGGGCCTTTTTGACCTTCACCAACTTCGAAAGTTACTCTTTGACCTTCAGCAAGTGAAACACGTCCACCACCATTGTTATTTACTTGACGGAAGTGTACGAATACATCTTTCCCACCATTGTCTTGTTGAATAAAACCATAACCTTTTTCATCGTTGAACCATTTAACTGATCCGTCTTGTAATTCTGCCATTGTCTAGCCTTGTATATTAATTTGTCAAAAAATTGGGAGAGTCTTTAGGAGGTTTTAACACATAGATCAAAAATCACACTAAAGATGAATTCACGCCTCATCTTTCACTTGGCAACAGTATATCAGGTTTTTTTAAAAAAACCAAATAAATAAGTAAATTTGAATAAATTCTTTTTAAAGTTAAGATATTTTTCTTAAAACCGATATTAATTCATAACTTTTTTTGGAAACCAGACTTCAGTCTGGGCTGAATTACTTGAAAGCCTAAGAGATTAGTTTACGAAAAAACTGCAAGGAAATAAAAATATGCATATATCTTCAAATAGTGCAATAAAAAATTTATATACAACAAAGCTCTCTCAAGATGATGTTAAAGCAATAAAAAAAGAGATAGCACAAAAAATGAAAGAGATAGCGTTACATGTAAATGAAGAACCTAATGATGTAGATGAAACGATAAATAAAATAGTTTCTAA
>JAMORM010000211.1 GCA_027063585.1 Sulfurimonas sp.
ATGGATTCCATGCTGGCCGGGAACGGAAGCGGCACTGTACCTTTATTTAGCTAATCGTATTTTAAATGAAAAGAAAAAAGACGGTTCTGACATAGTAGCGCATGATTTTGTAAAAGAGTGGATAAATTGGGATAGATTAATGGCGAATAAAGATTATCTTAAAAAGATGATTGGATATGGCTATATCTCTAAAATGCCAAAAGATGATACATATGAATCTTTTATTGAACTAGCAAAAGAGTTGTATGCTCCGTATACGAAAGAGTTTGTTGTTAAAGAGTGTAAACTTGAAGGTATGGAGTATAAATTAGACGAGTTGTGGGATATGTTTGTTCCTGCAGGAGCTAAGATTGCTACCTATTTATGGCGTGCAGGACCAATTGGACACCGTGGTGGTTGGATGAATACACGTGCCGGTTTCTTACCATTAGCACTTGTTGGAGCAATGCGTGGAGATATCGGTGGTGTAGGTATGCACCACTGGCATGAAATCTCAGTTGCAGGGAAAGGTGATAAAGCTACAGTAGCTGGAAAACACCCTGAAAAAACTGACGTATGGAATGAGATAGCATGGCCGCCAGAATATCCTATTTCAACATATGAAATGGGCTATATGATGCCACAAATTATGATGGATGATGAATGGCATGACAAATGGACAAAACGTGGTCTGAAAATTCCTAAATCTATGGCTGTATATATTCCTAGAATGCACAACCCGTTATGGATTAATCCGGATGGATTCAGATGGATAGAGGCACTCAAGCGTGAAGATAAATTTGAATTATCATTTAACCTGTCTCCAACATGGTCTGAAACAAACTGGTACTGCGATTATGTACTTCCTGTCGGACTAGCGGGTGAGAGAAATGACCAACAGTCAACACCTTCTAAACCTGAACAGCGTATAGAATTCCGTCAAGCGGTTCTTCGTGTTGCTGCTGAAAAAGCGGGTTGGAAAGCAAAAGATCCGACACGTGCTACACTTGAAGCACACATGAAATTCGGTCTTGGCGAAGTTTGGGAAGAGAGTGAGTTCTGGCCGAATCTGATTATGCATTATGTTGATCCTGACGGTTCTTTAGGTATTGCAAAATACTGGGCAAGTAAAAAAGATCCGTCTCGTTGTGTAACTGTTCCTGAGTACTTTAATGAAGCATTTAAATTATTGCCGAAACTTAAAGCCGAAGCGACAAAACTTTATAAAGGCGAAGAGTACCCAATTTACTGCTATATGAGAGATCATGGTGCTTGGACTGAGAAAACTGATGTGTATAAACCTCAAGAAGAAGAACTTGAATTTGATGGAACTCATTATCATGCACACGGTCATAAATACTCTAAGAATGAAGTGACTAAAGATAAATTCGGTGCATTATGGGTTCAAGACGGTAATTTCAAAAAATCTATCGGTGTTGAAACTGATGGAGAACTTCGTGAAGGTTTCCATTCATTAAGTAAAAAACTTGAGTTCTTCTCCGAATGGTTAGCTGATGAATGGAAATGGCCTGAGTATGCTATTCCTATTTATCCAAGAAATGATGCAGAGAATGATAAAATGGTTCACCTTGTAACTCAAGTTCACCATAAACATATGAAAGCAGATAATGAATTTGCATTAAATACGATTTATCGTTTGCCGTATAATATTCATACGCGTTCTGTGAACTCTAAGCATTTAATGGAGATTTCACAAAATCATAATCCTGTATGGATTTACACAAAAGATGCTGAAAAACTCGGTATTAAACGCGGTGATGCGATAAGAGTACAAATTCAAGATTCTTTAACCGGTATTAAGAGTGGATATTTTGTTGCTATGGCAGTTCCTACTGAGGCAACTCGTCCTGGTGTTCTTGCATGTTCACACCATGCCGGTCGTTGGAAGTTGAAAGATTCTGTAGAAATTCCAGGGTTTGAACATCAGCTTGGCATTATGAGTTTGGGTTCTCCTAAATATGAGATGACAAATGATGGAAAAGTTGGAACAATGAAACCGACTGAGGGAATTAAAGCGCATGAAGCATGGCAGTTTAAAGAGTATAACAAAGACCTTGACAACATCTGGTGGGATGGTCTCAGTGGTGCATGGCAAAATGCTGTAGCTCCTTGTCATCCAGATCCTATTGCGGGTAATCACGGCTGGCACCAAAAAGTTATCATCACTAAAGCATCTGCTGATGATAAAATAGGTGACATTAAAGTTAATTATGAAAGTAACTTTAAAGTGTATCAGGCATGGAGAGATCAGTTGACTCGTCCATTAAATGCATCTGATAAATTACGTCGTCCTTACCATATTAAACGTCCGGTAAAACCAAGCCAAAAAGCTTACGAGTTCAATATTAAAGACGTTTAACAACAAAGTTAAAGCCCACTTCAAGTGTGGCTTTACTATACTTCCATAAGAAAATTTCCAAAAGGTACATTGTTTATGAATAATGATTTAAAGCAAGAACAGATTGCAAGAATAAATATTTATGCGCTCATTTCAAGAATTACGATGGGTGAAATTGATGAAGGGCTATTAAAATCAATAGAAGAAGATGAAAATATGCTCTCTTTTTTCCCAACATTTAAAGATTGGAAAAAAAGAAAAGAACTTGATTCAAAAGATATGATAGAAAAATATTTGAATGTTGATTTTACTAACCTTTTTTTGCTCCATCTTATCCCATATGAATCATTTTACACAAGAGAAGATCAAATGATGGAAACAGGGGGTGATAACCCTATACAAGCAATTTTTAATGCTTTTGAATTTAAAGTACAACTCGATAAAGCTCGTGTTATGGCAGCAGATCATATAGGGGTAGAGCTGGAATTTATGTATGAGTTGTGTAAAGCTGAACTTAAAGCACTTGAAGCAAATGACATGGAAATGGCAAAACAACTCTCGCAACTGCAATATGGATTTATGAAAGACCATCTTTTAGAGTGGGCTCCAATGTATCTTTTAAATGTGAAAAGTGAAGCAGGTACGGCATTTTATTTTGATGTTGCTGATTTGGCTTTAGAATTTATGATGAGTGATTTCGAATATTTAACGCAATTAAAAAACAATGGACATAACTACCCAGTATGAGTCTTTTAACTTTAGACGTTAGTAAATGCGTACATACTTCTAATAAATTTGCTATATGTAACAAATGTATCGAAGTATGTCCTGTCCAAACTATACACCTGGTAGATTCTGTTATTTCTTTTACTCCAAGTGAATGTGTAGGGTGTGGCGGCTGCGATGCTGTTTGTCCGACTGCTGCATATGAATTAGATGATTTTAAACCGATAAATTATGTTCTTAAGTTTTTAGAAGATGAAAAGAGTGTGCTTACATGTAACGATACAGATTTTCCATGTATAGCATCTTTAAGTGTTGAAGAACTTTTAAGTATGGCTTTGATATCTTCAGAACAAATTAGTCTGGATATCGGTCCTTGTAATAATTGTGAAATTGCTAAAACTAATCTTGCTATTATAAATAACAGAGCAGAGGAAGTGAACTTTTTGCTTGAAGCGATGTTGCAGGAGAAAAGTTTACATATTGCAGAATTAAATTATGAAGTTAAAAAAGATCTTGATCCTCTAAGCAGACGTAAATTACTCTCTAAAGAGGGTGTAAAAACTGCAATTAGTATAAAACAGCAACTTCAAAATGAAGTTGACTCCAGTGATGAAAATGTAAAAACACATACAGTTACTGCACAAGATATTATGAAAATAAAAGAGAAAAATATCCCTGATAGACGCAGTTTATTGCTGATGGCAATGAAGCGTGCACGTGTACCGGAAGTTTTTCATACGATTGATATAGAAGATATATCATTTATATCACAAAAAGATTTAGATGAAAATACATGTACAAATTGCCAAATGTGTTATAGAATTTGCCCGACCGGTGCACTGAGTTCTGATTCAAGGGGGAGTGTAATTAATTTTAATCCGCTTGCCTGTGTGCAGTGCCACAGTTGCCATGACGTGTGTGAACCTGATTCTTTGACATTACGGAAAACCTTTTCACTCGCAAGTTTTTTTGAGTCAAAAATTGAAACTTTAGTCCGTTTTGATATAAAAAGATGCGATGAATGTGGTAATTTCTTTGCTTATCAAGGCGGAGAAAAAATTTGTAATAGATGTAGAATTGAAGAAGAAGAAGCAAAAGAATTATGGGGGATCAAATGAGTGAAAGAATGGGTGAAATAGAGACAATGAATGCAGATGACGGGATTAAAAAAGAGACAAAACTCTTCGGACTCATTGCCGAACATGCAAGTCCGAACAGACTCTTTGTTATGCTCAACAAAGAGATAAAAGCAAACAATGCCGATGCCATGATGATACCTATGAACATACGTGAAGATGATTTTTATTTTACGCTTTCAAATATGAAAAAATCACATGTAAACGGAGCATATATTGCCGAAGAATACCAAGAAAATGCTGTTGAGCTTTTAGATGAAGCCGATGAATTTGTCCAAGTTTATAATAAATGTGATTTTGTACTCAGAGACGGAGAACGTTTAATCGGAACATATTTGGAAAAGAATAACACGTTGCTTGGTGAAGCTTTGGCTAAAGAAATATTTGAAAAATATATAAGATAGGGAGAGATACCAATGGATATAAAAGATTTAAATGAATTAAGAAATGAATTTGAAATGATGCAACAACAGGCAATGCAGGCTGCCTGTGATGACGGAAGTTGTGTAGAAGACGAATATGAAGATTATCCTGATTACTTACGTGCTATATATGCAGAGATTATGCCTCCTGCAAAAAGCGGTATTTATTTTTCACGATGGGATTTAAAGCGTATGGCGGCTGAACTTGATGAATCTTTCGCTATAGATGTCCGAGAGAGAATGTTTAAAAACTTCATGCAGTGGATTGCTACACCCGAAGATATGCTGGCTGTTATCGATCAATTTAAAAGTCATATGGATATGAAATGTGATTTATATAAAGAGTATGCTCAAAAATATCCGGCAATGGGAGAAATTTTTGAACCAAAAATCGAAAAAGCTCAAAAAGCAAAAAAATACCTCGATAAAGTTTATATAGAGTTCTTTACATAAGCTTTGAAAGTATATCTTTTTTTATTGTATTGAGATGAAGCGGTTGTTTCTCTTTAGCAATCGTTTCAAGCTTTGTAATATACTCATCTAAACCTCTATGTTGATAATGCATTACTAAGAGCAACAGTAGTTCTTTCGCTGTTTTTGCATTTTTAATATCTTCAAATTTCTCTTTTTTCTTTTTAGTAAAAAATGACTTTTGGCTCAGTTTTGCGGCTAAATATCCACTCAAAAAGAGCAGGGCATAGATAAAGAACTCTTTTATTGCCTCAATATTTATAAAACTCTCTGCTTTAGGGGCATTGGTTTTATCTAGGAGTACGGAAGTGTCTATCTTTTTTACTTTTACGGTATAGGCTTTCGCATGCAGCGTATAGTATCTGTCTTTCCTCGGAGAATATACCTCCAAAGAGAGTGCAGGAATTGTAAAATCACTGTTTGATGTCAGAGCATAAATATATTCTGTATTTATAACATAGCCCTCTTTTGTGAGTTTAGATATGTTGTCCTTGATCTTGGAAAAAATAGTTACATTGGGAATTTGCTTATTGAGTATATTTAAATGCAGCTCTTTATACCCTTTGCCTGTAAGTATATAATGCAGGTTTACGGCACCGTATTGATCAATCTTAGTCGTGTCTATATCGGAGTTGAGTGAGAAATCCCCTACTAAATCTACATGCCGGGTAAGTTTCTTTACTTTGAGCGTTAAAGGTTGGAGTGCTACTTTTGTATCATAAGTACTGATGGCAATACTGTCATCATGATCATCAACATAGCTCTGTTTTACAGCCTTGTCGCTTGCAGTTCGTATGATAAAGTCAAAGTTTACATGTAAGGTCTTTTCTTTTAATGCAAAAAGGATATATTCAAATGTCGTAATGGTATTGTGATACCCGTTGTCCTGAATCGTTTTATGCAAAAGTTTTACTTCATAATCAGGACTCTTTTTTACATTAAATGAAAAAAACATATTGTCATTATGATTTTTTTGTTTTGCAGTGAATGTGATAAGAAGCGGTTCTTTTATATGAACACTTTTTTTATCGGTAGTGAGTTGATATGTCGCCAGATTTGTATTTGCAACAAGTGATAGAGTAAAAAGTATAAAGAGTGGAAGAACCTTACCAAGGGTGTTTTTCATTTGTGTATCCTTTATTTATAAGTTCATAGGCCTTATAACCCAGTTTATATTTTGATTTATTTTTATGTTTTACCAATTGCAGGTTTTGGTTTTCTTGTTTCTTTTTCTTGGTGTTTTTACCACTGCCACTGCTTTTTTGTGAAGCTTTTTGATTTGAATTTGAAGAAGCATTTTTATTCGCTTTCTTTTTTTGATCTTGTTTTTGTTTGCCTGTTTGTTTTTTTTGTTTGTTTTTTTTGCGAAGCATATCAGAGAGATTCTTTTGCTCTTTTACCCTTAATTTATACAGGAGTGAAAGATTATAAAAAGCATCTTTATCAAATCCCAGAGCCAATGCTTTTTGATAATAGAGCTTTGCTCTGTTGTAATTTTTTAATCTTACGGCGCAATTACCGAGATTGTAAAAAATATTTTGCTTGAGCTTTGGATCTGTGGAGCGTATTTGTGAAAAAAGTTCCGCAGCCTTTTTGTAACTTTTTGCTTTAGCATAGGCAACTGCACTGTTATAGTAGCTTTGTGGCGAGGGTGAGAGCTTTAGGAACTCTTTTGCAGCACTGAGATACTCCTTATGTTTATATGCTTGATTTGCCTTGTCCTTATGATAAAAATCCAAGAGTGACGCGGCATGAGAAGGGTAAGGTAACAAGAACAGAGGTACAAAGACAAAGAGTTGATGTAGTTTTGTCACAGAGAGAAAAAAGCTCAGTAGTGCGGCAAAAAGAGGAAACATAAAAAGCTCTTTATAACTGAGTACTTTTGTCGTTGATTGTATCGTGCTGTTTTGTTTTTGCAGATCATTAATAATCTCTTGGGCTATATCTTTGTCGGCATTTAATTCATAATATTTTCCGCCACACTTTTCTGCCAAAGGTTTCAAAAGAGGATTTATTTTTGAAATAACAAGGTTCTTCTGTGCATCCAAGATAGGTTTATCATCTTTTTTGAGGGTTGTCCCGCTATTTGAACCTGTAGCGACTATATAAGGTATAATCGAGTTCTTTTTGCAAATATTGACAAGTTTTACAAGGTCTCTGTCCTCCCCACCGTCGGTAAAGATAATGAGATTTTTTTCTTTGTAGGATGTCTTGGCAATAGTTTGAAACAATGCAAGTAAAGAAGTTCCTTTTGTCAATATATATTTTGGTTCTAATGAGTCAAGTGCCATCATACTTATAGCACTGTCGGTCGTAGGCGGTGATATAAGCATAGCATTGGAAGTAAAAGCAAATATACTGAAACGGTCTTTGCTTAAACGTTTGATAATGCGCGCAATATTTCTTTTTGCTTCATCGTATCTTGTCGGTTTTAAATCATCCGCTTGCATTGAAAAAGAGGCATCAAGGGCAATGATGTAATCTTTGGCATCAAATTTCTGCTCACTCGGAGCATTGATGATAACAGGTCTGCATAGTGCTAAAAGCATAAACATAAGTGCAAGATAGAGCAGATTTTTTTGACGTTTTTTTTGTTTATCCGCCGATTTTGCATCACTTTTATATAAAAAATAAAGGGGGATGAATATAAAAAGAACCCAAGGATGCAAAAGAGTCATAGTATCTCCTCTTTACGTCTTATGATAAGATATAAAAGAAGTAAAAATGCTAAAGAGAGCGGGTACATGTAAAGATTTTGTTTGTTGAGATAATGTTTTGAGCGTATGGCACTCGGTTCAAGTTTATCTATCTCTTTGTAGACATCTTGCAGCATCTTGACATTATTTGCTTCAAACATTTTCGCATCTGTATTTTTAGCGATGAGTTTGAGCAGGTTTGCATCAAAGGCAGAGCTGTCTCCTATACCTATCGTGTAAATCTTTACATGTTGTTTTTTTGCTCTTTGTACCGCCTCTTTCACTGAAATAGAGCCGCTGTTTTGATAGCCGTCCGTGATGAGGATAATTACTTTTTCCTTTGCTTCGCCTTTTTTAAGTATTCTGAGTGCCGTTGCAAGTCCTTCGCCGATTGCCGTACTGTCTCCGGCAATGCCAACATCAAAAAAATCCAGTAAAAATGCAACACTGCGCATATCATAACTCAAAGGAATAGCAGGGTAAGCGTAGGTTCCGAAGATAGATACGCCTACATTATCGTTAAAGCGTTTTGCTATAAATGCAGTGAGAAGCTCTTTAAGCGCATCAAACTTTCTTTTTTGCGAATTGTCGGCATCAAATCCACTCTCTGCCATAGAACCACTGGTATCAAGTGCAAAAACAAGGTCCCGTCCTTTACGTTTAGAAGAGGTTTTTTGATCATAAATAATAGGAGAAGCAAGTGATACAACCATCAATGATAACATAAGAGAATAGAGCAGTTTCTCTTTGTTGATTAAAGAGGTCTTTTTTGAAAAAAGGTGAATATGAGGAAATTTAATCTGCTTGAGCGTAACAGGACATTTATATATACAAATTACCAAAAGTAAAAGTATTAAAACCCAAGGATATTCAAACTCAAAATTATTCAATTTGTGACTACTTTTTGATACAATTATACCAAAGAGGAGATGAGAGTGAGATTTATCTTAATATTTATTATTCTAATAGTACAGGTATATGCGGATAAAGACTCATATAATCGCGGAGAAATGCTTTTTTTTGCCAATGCCTGTTCTAGCTGTCATGGACCTTCAGCAGAAGGAAGTAGTAGCTACCCGAGACTTGCAAACAAAAAAAGAGTCTTTTTAAAAAAGAAGCTTCTTGATTTTAGAGCCGGTAAAGCAAGTAGTGTTTCACAACAAATGATGGCGCAATTTGCAAAAAAACTAAGTGATAAAGATATAGATGATTTGACTTTTTTTCTCTCTACACATAAAAAAGTAGATGTAGGGGATGTGGATGATGATATTTTAGGTGGATTCGGATCATAAGCTTGCCCACCACATCTTTATATACAGACTTAAAGTAGTTGTATAGCCGACATCGCTAAATAACAGCTTTTTATTTTTGTCATAAATGAACGTCGTCGGAAATCCTGCAATATGAAACTGTGACGAAAGTATAGAATTTTTGTCATTGACCACTTTAAATGTATAATTATGTTCATAAAGATACTTTTTTAGTGCATCATCACTGCCTGATTTTACAGCTATGGTAACTACTTCAAAATGTTTGGAAAGAAAGTTTATGTTTGAGGCTTCGAGTTTACATGTAGGACACCAAGTCGCCCAAAAATGTATTAAAACAGGTTTGTCATTCGGTACTTTATACTCTTTATCATCTATAAGCGTAAAGCTTTGTAATGTCAGTGGTGCTTGTGATAAATCTTGACTTTTATAGAAACTTATTGAATTAGCCAAAATTGTCATAAGCACAAAAAAGAAGATAATTTCTTTTATATAATGTTTTATTTTACTTTTCATGACATCAGCTTAACACTTATGTAATAATAAACTGATAAAATGTTAAAAAATAAAGGAAAATTAATGCTTAAATTAATACTAATTTCACTCTCACTAGTGATAATAACGGGATGTAGCAGTATCGCACCAAAGAAAGTGGCTTCATCTAAAGTAAAGAAAACGACACATAAAAGGTTTCAAAGTGTTTCAAAAGAAGAGGCAATTTTGCTACAAAAAGGCAAAAACAGAGAATATTGTCATATATGTGGTATGAATTTGGTGAAATTTTATAAAACAAGTCATGCTGCAAAAGAGAATGGCGTGGAGCATCAATACTGCTCAATTCATTGTCTCTCTAAAGATATTAAAGATGGAGCACAACTTGAAAATCCTCAGGTTGTTGATGTGAGCTCTTTAAAGTTTATACCGGTAACTGAAGCTTATTATGTCGTTGGGAGTAAAAAACCTGCAACTATGAGTAGAGTGAGTAAATATGCGTTTAAATCATTAGCAGATGCAAAAGCTTTTCAGGCTCAAAATGGTGGAAAAATAGTTGATTTTTATTCTGCTTGGCAGATTGCCAAAAAAGATTTTAAATAAGAAAGTGGGGTGGAGATAGAGTAAATTACTCTATCTCAGCATCTATGACATCATCATCATCTTTTTTCTTTGATGAATCAGCTGCTCCAGCTTCACCGCCTTGCTCTTTTTTATACATTTGCTCTGCCATTTTGTGGCTTGCTTCTGTAAGAGATTTTACTTTTTCTTCAATTTGTTCTTTTGTAGCGTTTTCATCTTTAAGAACTTCTTGAAGGTCAGTAATAGCTGCTTCAATTTTTGCTTTTTCGTCTGCAGCTAGGTTGTCACCCATTTCTGTCATTGATTTTTCAGTTTGTGCAATCAATGCATCTGCCTGATTTTTAAGTTCAACAACAGCTTTTCTTGCTTCATCTTCAGCCTTGTGTGCTTCGGCGTCTTGAACCATTTTATTAATCTCTTCTTCGCTTAATCCTGAAGCGCCTGAGATTGTAATTTTTTGTTCTTTACCCGTTCCTTTATCTACTGCAGAAACTGTTAAAATACCATTAGCATCAATATCGAATGTTACTTCAATTTGAGGCACACCACGAGGAGCGGCCGGAATATCAGTTAGTTCAAACAGACCTAAAGATTTGTTATCTTTTGCGAATTCTCTCTCACCTTGCACAACGTTAATACTAACTGCAGGTTGGTTGTCTTCTGCAGTTGAGAAGATTTGAGATTTTTTCACTGGAATCGTTGTTCCTTTTTCAATAACTTTTGTTGCAACACCGCCAAGTGTTTCAATTCCAAGTGATAATGGTGTAACATCAAGTAAAAGAACATCTTTTACGTCACCGCGTAATACACCACCTTGGATTGCCGCACCCGCTGCAACAACTTCATCAGGGTTTACTGATTTATTTAACTCTTTACCGTCAAAGTAATCAGAAACTCTTTTTTGTACCAATGGCACACGAGTTGAACCACCGACCATGATGATTTCTTTGATATCACCTTTACTTAAATCAGCATCTTTCATTGCAGTATTAACATGCTCCATTGTCTCATCAACAAGTGGATCAATCATACCTTCAAATTTTGCACGAGTCAGTTTAACAACTAAGTGTTGTGGACCAGCTTCTGTCATTGTGATAAATGGCAGATTGATTTCAGTTTCTGTTGCACTACTTAACTCTTTTTTAGCATTTTCAGCAGCATCTTTGAGACGTTGCAGTGCCATTTTGTCATTTTTAAGGTCAATTCCATGACTTGCTTTAAATTCTGAAGCTAACCAGTCAACGATTTTGTTGTCAAAGTCATCACCACCAAGGAATGCATTACCATCAGTTGAAAGAACTTCAAACGTACCGTCACTGATTTCTAGTGTTGTGACATCAAATGTACCACCACCAAAGTCATATACCAATACATTTTCATCAGATTTTTTCTCTAAACCATATGCAAGTGCTGATGCAGTCGGCTCATTGATAATACGAAGAACATTCAGTCCTGCAATTGTACCGGCATCTTTTGTCGCTTTTCTTTGAGAGTCATTGAAATATGCAGGAACAGTAATAACTGCATCAGTTACCTTACTTCCAAGAAATGCCTCTGCATCTTCTTTTAGTTTTGAAAGAATTTTTGCTGAAATCTCTTGTGGTGTATATATTTTTCCTGCCACATCAACAGCTGCCATTCCATCTTTATCTACGATTTTATATGTTACTTTGCTTTGTGCGATTTTAGCATTTTCTTCATTCATCATAAGACCCATGATTCTTTTTACAGATGAAATCGTTTTATCAGGATTTGTGATAGCTTGACGTTTTGCCGGATCACCAACTAAAACTTCCCCTTTATCAGTAAATGCAACAACTGATGGTGTTGTATTTTTCCCTTCCGCATTTGGGATAATTTTTGCCTCACCGCCTTCATATACTGCTACACATGAATTTGTTGTTCCTAAATCTATACCTATTACTTTGCTCATTTTATCTTCCTTAATTTGATTTTATTTTATAAAATAAAATGAAGGAATCCCTTCACTTTATTAGTCTGTAAAAGGAACAAGTCCCTTTTACTCGCTTGCGCCGCTGAGGCGACTAAAGCTTACCTCTTGATGAGGTAGATATTCATTTATTTTTTAAACAGTGTAATTGTACAAAGTTTTAAAAATTTGTTTTGCAACCTAGGTTGCATTAACGAATTTTAGTTCGCAACGACGACCATAGCTTCTCGCAAAGGTCTATTTTTATATTTGTAACCTCTTTGGAAAGTTTGGACAATCTCTCCACTTTCAACATCTTCACTGTCGACACTTTGTACTGCATTGTGAATGTTTGGATCAAACGGCTCTTCGTGTGATACCATTGTTACACCATGTTTCTCAAGTGCTGTCGTGAATTGTTTGAGGGTAAGTTCTATTCCTTCTTTAAGCTTTTCTATAAGTTCTTCCGGTTTTGCATCTGCATCGGCAGATTTTAAAGCCATCTCAAGAGAATCTACAACAGGTATCATATCTTTTGCAAATTTTTCATTTGCATATTCAACTGCTGTATATTTTTCACGTTCCAATCTTTTTTTGATATTATCAAAATCTGCGTGAACTCGTGCATATTTATCTTTTAATTCTGCAAGTTCTTTTTGCAGCAAATCTAACTCATTCTCTACTGCCTCATTTTCAGCAGCGATTTCATTAGCATCTGTTGTTTCATTATTATTTACATTTTCTTTATCAGCCATAATTATTCATTTCTCCTTTTTTTTGAAAAGATAACGTATTATACATATTGAGTGTAACAATGTCAAGTAGTGGTTCTGTTCCGCATATAAATAAACTTTAGTCTACGCATATCAAGTATGCTTAATTTTTTGTTTAAAACAATTACAAAGCTTATCTTGAGTATTATTATACTATAAAATTTATGGAGAAATATTATGAAATATTTAACTTGGTTAATCGGTACGCTTATTGCAATGCTTGTAATAGTATACGTTGTAGCATTTACGGGTTTTGGAAATTCTATACTCAAACCTGTTATAGAGAGTAAGATTAAGGAACAAACGAAACTGGATTCGAAATTGGAAGTTTTTTCTTTGTCAATGAACAATTTTAAAATAGTTTTAGAACTTAACAGAAACAATACTGTAGAAATAGAAGGAACATATTCTCTTTTTTCGCAATCTTTCAATGTTAAATATAATGTTGCTTTAAAAGAATTAAAAACGCTACAGCCTCTTACATCGATGCAGTTACAAGATTCATTTTTCACAAATGGAACAGTGCAGGGAAATACAAAACTTTTTACAGTTTTAGGACAAAGTAATGTCGCCAAAAGTACAACAGACTATAAAGTTGTGATGACGGACTTAAATCCAAGTTCAATCATAGCAAAAGTTGATACAGCTGATTTAAAGTCTTTGCTACATATGCTTAATCAAAAATCATATGCAAGTGCAGATGTAAATTTAGATGTTAATTTTAAAAATATAACACCGCATAAACTTGATGGTGATATTCTCCTAATTACAAAAAATGGGAAATTAAATTCAAGAGTTATGCAAAAAGATTTCAATATCACTATTCCCGCAACTGCATTTGCTATGAACTTGAATGCCAAACTCAAAGGAGATGATGTAAATTATGCTTATATCCTTGATTCAAATCTTGCAAAAATAACTTCCGGAGGTAAAATTATTCCCCAGCCATTAAAGGTTGATGCAAAGTATGCGTTACATGTAAAGGAGTTAGCAGTACTTAAGCCGATAACTTCAGCTGATATCAGAGGAAAATTAAATTTACACGGGACTATAACCGGCGATAAAGCGAACATGGTCGTGAAGGGAAAAAGTGATTTAGCATCTTCAAAGACAACTTTTTCTGCCGTTTTGCATGATTTTGCGACTAAGAGTGTGAAAGCTGATATAAAAGGACTAAAACTTCAAAAACTGCTTTATATGGTAAAACAACCGCATTACGCAGATGCTTTGTTGAATACAAATATTAACATTACAAATGCTGATCCAAAAAATTTAAGTGGAATTATTAAGTCCAATATTACAAAGGGAATTGTTGATTCAAAATATGTTACAAAAGCATATAAATTTAAAAGCATGATGCCAAGAACAACTTTTAACGCTGTTGCCTATACAACATTGAATAAAAACAATATAGATACAAAACTTAATTTCATATCAAATCTTGCAAATTTAGATATTAAAAAAGTACATTTTGATACAAAAAATGCTTCTTTAAAAAGTGATTATAAAGTAAAAGTTCACAATCTTGATAAACTCTATTTTGTTACACAGAAACATTTAAAAGGTTCTTTAATTGCAAATGGAGAACTAAAAAAAGCAAAAGATCTTGATTTTACGCTTCTTTCAAATATAGCCGGTGGAAAAGTTGACGCAAAACTGCATAATGATGATTTGGTTGCAAATTTAAAATCTTTACAAACATTGGATGTTTTAGATATGTTGTTGTATCCAAAAGTCTTTAAATCTTCTATAGATGGCAAACTGGTGTATAATTTAGCAGATGAAAAAGGTGATTTTAAAGGTGTACTTTCAAATGGTGTTTTTATGCCTAATCAGGTACTTGATTTAACAAAACAGTACGCTCATATAGATCTATATAAACAACGTTTTAAAGGTGATGTTAATGCAAAAATCAACAAAGAAAAAATCATCGCTTCATTAGATTTGAAATCTAATACATCATCAATTGTGACAAAAAATACAAAAATAGACTCCAAAGCAAATACAATTGATTCAAAAATTGATATTAATGCTAACGGTAATCTTCTGAGTATTACTTTAAAAGGAAATATTAACAAACCGAAAATCGGGGTAGATGCGAAAAAAATTATCAAAAAAGAGGCAACGAAAGCCATTAAAAAAGAGATACAAAAAAGAATAGGCAAAGATATCGGAAATCTTTTGAAAGGCCTATTTTAAACTAACGTCCGTTAAAGTAAGGCAAAACCTGACGGTTTTTCCTTGTTCTGCAACTTTTGCGCAGGCTTGAATAAGTGTTTGACCTGTTGTAATAATATCATCTACCAAAATGATATTATTACCTTTGAACTTTTTTAACTGAAAATTTCTCGGATTATTTTGTCTGAATATTTTGCTCTTTCCTGAGTACGAGACACTGTTTTTTGCTCGAAGCTTATTATGGAGTGGATTGATATTATATGTTTTAAGTGCATGATTTAATATTGCTGTATGCGAATAGCCGCTTTTTATTGTATCATCCACTGCTAAAGATAGATATTTTTCTTTTGTATGAAATTCTTCAGCAAATTTTTTAAAGCTGAGTTGAGCTAAAATATTATAAATGTAAAAACCTATATCAGTATGTTTGGTAAAAAGCAGTTCTTTTATTTCTTCATAATTGTAAAATGAAATGATATCAACACCGTTAAAGAGTTTTCTTTTGTGTAAAGAGGGGGAAAGAAAGGTTGTCTGACATGTGGAACATATATGTGTAAAAGCATAACTTTCACACAATATACATTTCATAAAATATACTCTAATCCATTTTTAGTACAGACATAAATGCCTCTTGAGGAAGTTGTACCTTACCGATAGATTTCATACGTTTTTTACCGGCTTTTTGTTTTTCAAGTAGTTTACGCTTACGGGTAATATCTCCACCGTAACATTTTGCAGTTACATTTTTACCCATAGACTTTACAGTTTCACGAGCGATAATTTGGCTTCCTAAAGATGCTTGAACAGCTACTTCAAAAAGTTGTCTAGGAATTTGTTCTTTCATGTTTTTAACTAAAATACGACCACGAGAAAGAGCCTGAGTTCTAGGTACTACGACGCTTAGCGCATCGACAGCTTCTCCTGCAACTTTGATATCAAGTTTAACAAGATCACCAACCTTAAAGCCAATAGGTTCGTAATCAAATGATGCATAACCTTTTGAGATTGATTTTAGAGTATCATAAAAATCCATAACTATCTCATTCATGGGTACTTCATATTCAAGCATAACTCTTTCTTCATTTAAGTAAGTCATCTTTGTTTGTGTTCCGCGTTTGTTTACAAGAAGTGTTATGATGTTTCCTACATATTCACTAGGTGTAATAACGGTAGCTCTAACATACGGTTCTTCTATTCTATCTATTTTGTTTACTTCTGGAAGTTCCGAAGGATTTTGAACATTCACAAAGTCACCATTATTTAAGTATACATTATAGATAACAGAAGGGGCCGAAGCAATCAAATCAAGATTAAACTCTCTTTCAAGTCTTTCTTTGACAACTTCCATGTGAAGCATTCCAAGAAAACCTACACGAAAGCCAAAACCAAGTGCTACTGACGTTTCAGGTTCATAAGACAGAGAAGAATCATTGAGCTTGAGTTTATCTAACGCATCACGAAGGTCTTCAAACTTGTCTGTGTCGATTGGGAAGATTCCGGCAAATACAAATGGTTTAGCAGGCTCATAAGTTCCAACTGGTTCAGTAGCAGGATTTTTTGCATCGGTAAGAGTATCTCCGACATTTATAACTGCTACCTCTTTAAGACCAAGAACAACAATCCCAATCTCACCACACTTAATAGATTTAGTTTTTATTTTTTTCATAGGATGTGGATACATTAAATCTAAAACGTGATGCTCTTCGCCGTTACTCATAAGTTTGATATTTTGACCCTTAGTAATCTCTCCATCAAAAACACGAACAAGGGCTAAGGCACCAAGATAGGAATCAAACCATGAGTCATAAATAATCGCTTTAGTGGTA
>JAMORM010000212.1 GCA_027063585.1 Sulfurimonas sp.
TCTGGCATACATTCTCGGTTGCTTCAGGTGTCACATCACGAAGTGCCGGACCTGTTCCGCCGGTTGTTACAACTAAGCAACATCCTGCTTCATCACACAACTCTTTCATAGTAGCTTCTAAAACATCCTGTTCATCAGGAATACATCTATAAACTATCTCAAAGTCACTTTTAAGATAATCTTTCATTGTATCTTGAATTGCTACTCCACTTATATCTTCATAGATTCCTTTACTTGCTCTATCACTTGCCGTTATTACACCTATTTTTATTTCACTCATTGTTTATTATTTCCTTATTTATAATTTAGCCCAGGTTAAAACATCAATGCCATCAAGTTAAGCGGTTTTTTCGGAACCCGTACTTCAGTGCGGGCTTTGTGTCTTTAAAGACGAAGGCCTAGGTTAAAACCTAGGTTCCGAGAAAACATCAAGCTTTTTTCTTAACTTAATGGCATTGAGGCTAAAACATGGGTTTCGATAGCGCAACTCTTAAGAGAGTTGCAAAAAATGATTCGCACCTTTAATATATGTCACTGTTGCCACATCCAAAAAAAACTCTTTTGCAGCCTTAGCGTCGACTATCTGGTCTTTCCCGCCAAGATAGATTTCAATCTTAACACCTTTCTCACTCAATGCCAATAACTCAGACAAATTCCATTTATAATCTAAAAGTTCTTCCAGCTCCTCTAAAACTGTCACACTCCTCTCAACCCTTTTACGCTCATATGGTAAAAAACAGGCATTAATAAACTGTTCCAAATAAACATCTTCATTTTTTCTGTAAGCCATTACCTGCAGTCTTTTAAACTTCTCATCTTTACTCTGAAAAAATGCCGGAGAAAAAAGTTGTAAAGTATCTACTCTTTTACCTTGTTCTATCTGCTTACATGTATATTCAAATGCTTTTATTGCACCATAACTGAATCCGCAGACAGAAAAATCACTCTTATATATGTAAGCATCAAAAAAATTTGCTTCATCTTTTAAAGAAAATCCGCTAAAGAACTTCATCTATATACTCTTTAACCTCTGCTTTAGTAATGCTTTCACGTTCTAAAAGCACATCTTCAACTTTTTTAAGAACACCTAAAAGGGACTCCAGCAGTACACTGCATTCTTCATACAGTCTTTTTAAAAGTAACTTTTGCTCTTTTTCATCAGGCAATAATGATGAACCCATTCCGTACTCTTCACACATTTTTGCAACCAATACTTTTGCTTCATCCAAATCATCTTTAGCACTACTTGCATGTTCATTGTACTTTAGATCACAGGCAGCTATTCCCGCTAAAAGCATTTTAACGCGGGACTCCAACTCCTGCTTTATAAACGGTCCATCCGTAGTAGATATCAGTTTTTCATTGGAGAGCATTAACTTCTCAAACGCTATATCATAATAAGTTGCTACAACAACTTTTCCCGCCTGATATGTCGCTCGAAATAGTTTTTGTTTTTCATTAAGCATCTGCAGTTTTTTCTTTCCAAATATAACTTTGTCTTTGACCTGCTCGAAATGTTCTAAAGTTACATGAAAATCATTCTGTCTTAAAGCCAAAAGTGCCGCTTCATTTACAAGAGCTGCCAAGGCTGCACCGTTAAATCCTACTGTCATATTTGCCACGATTTTGACATCTAAGTCATGCGGTACATTTTGCAAATATTTCAACAGTATCGCTTCTCTTTCTCTTTTTGTCGGCAGTTCTACAAAAATACGTCTGTCAAAGCGTCCTGCACGCAATAATGCCGAGTCTAAAACATCTATTTTATTCGTTGCTGCGACAACAATCACACCGCTTGAACCTTCAAAACCGTCCATCTCAGTAAGCAGTTGATTGAGTGTCGCTTCTCTTTCATCATTTCTGTTACCATCTCTTTTTTTCCCTACGGCATCTATCTCATCAATAAATATAATAGAGGGAGCATTTTTTTTCGCTGCTGCAAAAAGTTCGTGAACACGTTTTGCACCCATGCCGACATATATTTGTACAAATGAAGCACCACTTTGATAGTAAAATGGTACACCAGCCTCATGTGCCACCGCTTTGGCTATCATCGTTTTTCCCACACCCGGAGGGCCTACAAGTAAAACACCTTTTGGCATACGGGCACCAAAATTTTTATAACGTTTTGGATTTTTCATAAAATCAATTATCTCTTCAAGCTCCACTTTTACATCGCTGATACCACCGATATCATCAAAGCTTACATCACTTTTTATAGCTTCTATCTGTGTATTTACCATGCTGTTCGGCGCAGCAGCTGAGTCAGATTTCAATCTATTTAAAGAAAAAAATTCAGTTAATGATTTTTTTTGCCATGCCCTTAATGCTAAAGACCCTAGTCCTAAAAAGAGCACAACGAAAAGTAAATACATCAAGATATTTGATTCATTGTCAACTTCTACTTTGTAATTTTTAAACATATTTGGAGATACTTGAGAAAAAGGAATTTTATAATAGCCTGTTTTTGTTTTAAGATAAACATATTTTTTGGTAGCGACAACCTTCTCTACACTATGATTTTTTAAAAGTTCTTTTGCCTGATTTAGGGTAATTGCATCTGCATTATCTCTGAGTAGTGCAAATAAAATCAAAATAATAATAATAAATGCTGATACATAAATGGCTATTCTGTTTGTTTTAGATTCTGGCATAATTGAAGTCCTTTTTTACTTCATATTTCTCTATATTTATCCAGTTCCCGACCAGATCTTCATCAGATTCTACAACAATTTTATTAAAATGCTGGTCAAATCCATGATAAAACCCGTCTTTATGTGACTCTATTAATACTTCAAGTTCCCCTTTATAAGCATTTCTAAAATCAAAATTCTTATCTGCAATCAATGCTTGTAGTTCATGCAGCCTCTCTTTTGCGATTTTTCCGTTAACTTCGGGTTTCATCACGGCAGAAGGCGTACCGTCTCTTTTTGAAT
>JAMORM010000213.1 GCA_027063585.1 Sulfurimonas sp.
GCCGACACCTGATGTTTCTATGGTTGATCTCAATGTTGTTGTTTCAAAAAATACGACAAAAGAAGAAGTGACCGCCGTTTTTAATGAAATGGCAAATACAAGACTCAAAGGTCTTTTGTTGATGGACAAAGAGATGAGAGTTTCTCAGGATTTTGTCGGATGTGACTATAGCTCAATCGTTGCAGAAGATTTGACACAGGTTATCGGCGGTAATATGATAAAAGTTATGGCATGGTATGACAATGAGTGGGGATATTCATCAAGACTCTTAGATATGGCACTCCATATTTCAAAATAGGAAACAATTTGGAACTACTACAACTGAAAAAATTAAATTTAAAAGATAAAAAAGTTTTTATAAGATGTGATTTTAATGTGCCAATGGATGAATTTGGTAATATCGCGGATGATCGTCGGATTCGTTCTGCTATTTCTACTATAAATTATTGTCTTGACCAGGATTGTGCTGTTATTTTAGCATCACATTTTGGACGTCCAAAAGGTGAGGTTGTAGAAAAATACTCTATGGCACCGATAGCAAGAAGACTGCAGCAGCTTTTAAAGCGTCATGTAGAATTGGCACCGGGTGTAGTAGATGATGTGACAATGCAAATAGCAAGCAAACTACCACGTCATGAAGTACTGTTACTTGAAAATTTACGTTTTGAACCGGGCGAAACAAAAGATGATGAAGAGTTATCAAAAAAACTTGCCTCAATGGCAGAATTTTATGTCAATGATGCTTTTGGTGTAAGTCATCGCGCACATGCTTCTGTTCATGGAATTACAAAGTTTTTTGATAATGAGCATAAAGCAGCAGGCTTTTTACTTGAGAGAGAAATAAACTTTTTTTCTAAATTGATGAACAATCCCGTACGCCCTTTTGCTGCTATTGTAGGGGGCAGTAAAGTTTCTGGAAAACTTGAAGCGCTTGTAAATTTACTTCCAAAAGTAGATAAAATTTTTATAGGCGGCGGTATGGCTTTTACATTTTTAAAGCAGATGGGCTATGAGATCGGCGCTTCTTTGGTCGAAGATGATTTGCTTGAAGAAGCACAGCATATAATGGATGAAGCTAAAAAACTCGGTGTGAAGTTTTATCTGCCGGTAGATGTTGTTGCGGCACAAAAATTCTCAGAAGATTCGGTAAGCAAAATTGTAACCGTACAGGAAATTCCGCATGAATGGATGGGATTGGATATCGGTCCAGCCACTGTAAGACTTTACAGAGAAGGGCTCAATGATGTGCAAACTATTTTATGGAACGGACCTATGGGTGTGTATGAAATGGATAAATTTGCAAGAGGTTCATCTAAAATAGCGCATTTTGTAGCAGACAGCTACTCTACAACTGTTGTAGGCGGTGGAGATACGGCTGACTTGGTGCAAAGAGTCGGCGTTGATGAAGATATTAGCTTTATCTCAACAGGAGGTGGTGCTTCGTTGGAACTTTTAGAAGGTAAAACGCTTCCTGGTGTTGAACCGTTAATGGTAAAAATTACCGATAAAGAGGATTAAGATGATTATTGCAGCAAATTTAAAAACAAACCTTACAAGAAGTGCAACACATGAGTATATAAAACAATTACAAACATGTATACAAAACAGTTCACAAGAGGTTCTGGTTTTTCCTGCAACATCATCACTTGACGGTTATGACACAAAGATAACTATCGGAGCACAAAATGCTTACCCTGTAGAGCATGGTGCTTTTACCGGCGAAATAGGACTTGATCATTTGCAAGAGTTTTCAATTAAAACTATACTTATAGGACATAGTGAACGCCGTCATATTTTGGGTGAGAGTCAAGAATTTATAGCAAAAAAGTTTGATTATTTTAAAGAACAGGGTTTTAAAATTGTCTATTGTGTCGGAGAACCTCTTGCCGTGAGGGAGTCTTCAAAAGAAGAAATGCTTACATATATATATAATCAATATGAAGGCATTGACACGGAGTATGAAAACCTGATTATTGCATATGAACCTGTATGGGCAATAGGCACAGGAAAAGTACCGACACTCGAAGATATACAAGATATACATAAAGAGCTGAAGAAAAAATCATCTGCACCACTTCTATACGGAGGCAGCGTAAAAGTAAACAATGTCAAAGATATTTTGAGTGTAGAAAATGTTGACGGTGTTTTAGTAGGAAGCGCAGCCCTGTATGCAGATCACTTTTGCTCAATGATACAAGCAGCCCAAGAACTGGAAAAAAACTAAATTGCCCAGTCTTTTGGGAACCCAGGTTTTAACCTGGGCTGATTTACTTTAAAAACAAATAACAAGGAGAAAAATCGATGATAATGAAAGGAAAAAAAGGCTTAATCGTAGGCCTCGCAAACAATAAATCAATCGCTTACGGAATAGCAAAAGCATGTGCGGCGCAAGGTGCCGAAATGGCTTTTACTTATCTCAATGATGCTTTGAAAAAAAGAGTTGAACCAATAGCAAAAGAGTTTGGCAGTGAGTATGTATATGAACTTGATGTCTCAAACGAAGAACATATGTCTTGTATTGCATCAAAAATTGAAAAAGATTTTGGAAAAATCGACTTTTTAGTCCACTCTGTTGCTTTTGCACCAAAAGAGGCACTCTCTGAACCTTTTATGAAAACAAGTAAGAGTGCATTTCAAATTGCTATGGATATTTCAGTCTACTCTTTTATAGATTTAACAAACCGTTTAGAGTCTGTTTTATCTGATGATGCTTCTATATTGACACTGTCCTACCTTGGTGGACCGAAATACATAGTAAACTATAATGTCATGGGTGTCGCAAAAGCAGCGCTTGAATCAAGTGTGCGGTATATGGCAGTTGATTTAGGAAAAAAAGGACAACGCGTAAATGCAATATCAGCGGGACCTATCAGAACACTTGCCGCAGCAGGCATAGGTGATTTTAAACAAATTTTGAACTGGAATGAGGCAAAT